>WFSD01000031.1 GCA_015486235.1 Anaerolineae bacterium | reverse complement strand
CAGTGGATGACTACATGCACACCAATGTGCCGCACATCTACGCCATCGGCGACGTCACTGGCAAACTGCTGTTGGCCCACGTGGCCTACGCCCACGGGCGCATCGTGGCGGAGACTATCGCCGGGGTCGAGACGGTGCCGGTGGGCGACCACCGCTTTGTGCCGCGAGCGGTGTACAGCCACCCGCAGGTTGCAAGCCTGGGCCTGACGGAGAAGCAGGCACGAGAGGAATTTGGCGACAGCATCAAAATCGGCAGATTCCCGTTCCAGGCAAACGGAAAAGCGCTAGCGTTGAACGAGCGCGAGGGCTTTGTAAAAATCATCGGATATCCGAAGACCGGCGAGATCCTGGGAGCGCACATCGTTGGGCCGGAGGCGGCAGAGTTGATTCCGGAACTGGCGCTGGCGCGCACGTGGGAGCTGACACCGGACGAGATCGCCAGAACGATTCACGTCCACCCGTCTCTGCCGGAGGCGGTAATGGAGGCCGCAGAGGGGGTTTTCGGAGAGTCGATACACATTTGAAAGAACGTTCGGGGGCTGAGCGCAGGGACAAGGGGGCGGCCTGCAGGTCGCCCCTACGCCACCGCCAGAAAGCGTGGAAAAGTAAAGGCCATTTGGAGATCGGCACGATGGAATTTGTGGAGATCCAAAGCTTGATCCAGGAGAACGCGATAAAACTAAGGGAGGAATTCGATCCTTTCTCGGATGCAGTCCTGTACACAGGAGATACGCTCGGACTGCTGGCTCAGATACCGGACGAAACCGTGCAGCTCGTGGTCACCTCACCGCCGTACAACATTGGCAAGGAGTACGAGCGAAGGATACCCCTCGATGAGTACCTGGCGCATCAGGAGAAAGTCATCGGGGAAGCCGCTAGGATAACGAAAGCTTCCGGCAGCATCTGCTGGCAGGTGGGCAACTACATAGAAAACGGGGAGATAACTCCCCTCGACATCCTGCTGTACCCCATTTTCCACAAGACGGGGCTGAAATTGAGGAATCGGATCGTCTGGCATTTTGGGCACGGCCTTCATGCCAGGAAACGGTTTTCCGGACGTTACGAAGTGATCCTGTGGTTCACCAAGTCGGACGATTATGTCTTTAACCTGGACGCAGTCAGGGTACCACAAAAATATCCAGGCAAGAAACACTTCAAAGGCCCCAGGAAAGGACAGTTGTCCGGGAATCCCCTCGGAAAAAACCCGTCGGATGTATGGGATATCCCGAACGTGAAAGCCAACCATCCTGAAAAGACGATCCACCCTGCCCAGTTCCCGGTCGAGCTGGTGGAACGGCTTGTCCTGGCTTTGACCGACCCGGGAGACTGGGTGGTGGATCCTTTCATGGGCGTAGGCTCTACCCTCATAGCGGCCTTGCTTCACGGCAGGAAAGCCGCCGGTGCCGACATCGTGGAAGAGTATGTCCGGATAGCCAGGGAGAGAATCGCTTTGCTCGCACGCGGCGAACTCAAGCTCCGTCCAATGGGAAAGCCGATCTATCAGCCGCCGGAGCGGTCGAAGGAACCGCCTGCAGGGCTATTCGATGGCGTGGAGAATGTCGGATGAGGAAAGTGTTCGAGTATTCCCATTTGGGCGGGCTGGAGATATTGAGGGTGAGATACCCCGCCATAGAAAGAGAGCTTGACGAGGTCATCTCGGAAGTCACGGTCTCCGGCAAAACCAAAGTCAGCATGGAAAAAACGAAGAAAGGCAAGCTGCTTTTCTCTCCATCTGAGATGAACAGGGCTTTCAAGGAATCCTTTTCGGCTCGCGGCTACGAGGAAATCAGGGATTTCTACGAGATCGAGACGTACGATGGGAAGCGCCGGATAAGGACGTTCAAGCAGATAGACTTCGTCAAGGACAAGGTGCTGGTAGAGGTTCAATTCGGCAAGTATGCTTTCATGTTCTATGACCTGGCCAAGTTCCAGTATTTCTACAATCAGTCGCAGGCCGATGTAGGCGTGGAGATCGTGCCGTGCTACTACCTGCACAAAGAAATGTCATCGGGCGTTTCTTACGGAGAGCAGCTTGTCCACGATATACAGCGGCTCGAGAGGAATTTCCCGAGCGTTCCGGTCAAGATCATCTTCATCGATATGTAAGACGGGAGGCAACCGTTGAATACAAAAACCAGGGTCACCACGAAAAGTGCATGGGGCAGCACTCCTCACAGGGAGAGGCTGCACGAGGAACATTTGACCCGTGGAAGGAGGCCGCCGTGGCTGCGCGTGCGCCCGCCCGGCGGCGAAACCTACGAACGGGTCTGGAAGATCGTCCATGAACTTCACCTCCACACGGTTTGCGAGGAGGCGATGTGCCCGAATCTGCCAGAGTGCTGGGGGCATGGCACCGCCACATTCCTGATCCTTGGAGACATCTGTACCAGGAGCTGCGGGTTTTGCAAGGTGAAAACCGGGAGGCCGGGCCCTGTGGACGAGGATGAGCCGACACGCGTCGCCGAGGCGGTGGCGGCTATGGGTCTGCGTCATGCCGTCATCACCTCGGTCACCAGGGACGACCTGCCGGATGGCGGGGCGCATATCTTTGCCCGCGTAATCTCCGAGATCAGGCGGCTGAAGCCAGGCTGCACCGTGGAGGTGCTGATTCCGGATTTCAAAGGCGATCCGACGGCGCTGAAGATGGTCATGGATGAGCACCCGGAGGTGCTGAACCACAACGTAGAGACGGTACCGAGGCTCTACCGCACCGTGCGTCCGCAGGCGAAATACGAGCGTTCGCTGGAAGTGCTCAGCATGGCACGTGAGATGGATCCGCAAGCCCTCACCAAGTCGGGCATCATGGTCGGCCTGGGCGAGAAGTGGGATGAAATTCTTGCCGTCATGGACGATCTGCGGGCCCATGACGTGGACATCCTGACCATCGGCCAGTACCTGCAACCAAGCCGATACCACCTGCCTATCTCCAGGTACTACACCCCGGAGGAGTTCCAAAAGCTGCATGACGAGGGGATGGCGAGAGGCTTCCTATGGGTGGAATCGGCTCCTCTGGTACGATCTTCATTTCACGCGGGGGAGCAGGTGCGGGAACTGCTGGCTAAACGGAGGAAAGCGGCCTAAAAACCCGCCGCCCTCTCGAGAGCAGAACCTGGTTCCTGCCCACCTGATATGCATGCCGAAACACTCCGACTGGGGCACACACGCTGTGCCCCACCCCGACCAATCCCAGGCACTTTCAACGTGGGCGTGTCGGGATTTCGAAGCAAATCAAGGCCCGAAAACGCTCCTGGGAGCCCTCACACTCGATACAGAGCTCGTGCTGTGGCTTGCCAGGGGTTGGCGAAAGCCTCCTGAAAGGCAGGCTAATTCCTGGGGGCGCTATGGGCCCCCAGGAATTACTTTGTTTTCCCGTGTCCCAGGTGAGTTGGCGACATGGCTATTCCTCGGTAAACTAAAAAGAGCTTCAGCCCTTTTCAATTACGTCGTGCGCGTGTTTTGCCCTCATCCACCCCCAGCCCCCTCTTTCTCCCATTCCATGGGACAGAGGGACAGGAGGACAGGGGGTGAGGGCAAAAGACGGCACACAGGACCTGCTGTTACCGGCTGCCTTGAGCTCTTTCCAACCGGTTCTATCCCCGGTTTGTCAAAAATCCAGAAGAGGCTTTACGGTAAAGAATGAAGAAAAGAGCGTACCCGGTTTAGGACACACCCCTTTCAACCTCTGTGACGCATCCACCCGACCAGAACTTTCTGAGCGGAGAATGCCTCCCTGGTTCCACGACCTCCGATCAAGAAGCTCAGCAGCGTAGGGCCATGGGCTTGCACCAGGTGCCAGGGCCTCGACATGTAAAACCGCAAGCGCTCCGACAGCGGCATCCGACGGATTTCAGTCCCACCAGATAGAATGGTACCCAGATATGAGAGCCAGCCTGCAAGGTCGCTCCTCGGCAGGTCTCGCCAGATGGAAGGAATCTGGCAACACGTTCCAACGACAGCTTGCACCGCCGCATCCAGGACCTCCGGCGGCGGAGCAGGAAAACGGTCGGTGGCAGAAGATCTACCCCACAGGACCGCCTCCAGGGACAACATCAACCCGACATGACGGGCCAGTCCCCACGACTCCGCCAGGCGTTCTGCCTCTTTCCACTCGTCTTTCCATGCCGAAGTGAAAAAATGGGCATCGAAGAGGGAAAGCAAGCCATTGCTGAAAAGATGCCGCCCGGCGGCATGATCGCACAGGTAGAGGAAATGCGGCACGGAACGAAGGGTAAGCAGCCCAGGGACCTCCGGCCATGGGGTAAGTCTCGATTTCAGATGCTCATAAGTGAAGCGGTCGACGCCGCCCTCACGGTCCAGGGCAGTGTGAATCTCCACACGGAATCCGTAGCCATCCGGGTAGAAAGGCGGCAAGTGACTAGCACGACTGCCGGTTATCCTGGGCCGATAGCCCAGCACAGCCATCACGTCCTTCGCCAGAGGTACGGCAGCCTCGGGCACCAAAAAATCCAGGTCGTTGTACAGGCGCATCCACGGCTTCGGGTACACCGACGCCACTACAGGACCTTTCACCAACACCATCAGGAGCCCAACTGCCTGCGCCTTCTCTCCGATTTCTCTGAGCTGCGCCAGTGCTGCTTCTCTCCGGGCAACAGCCTGATACTCGGATTCTTTCAGGGCAGATGCAATGTTCAAAGGAACCTGCAGAGAGTTCCTCCGAACGTACCATGACATCGCCGGCAGCAACCTGTGAGGCCGCGCCAGCGCCAGCAAGTCCTCCCACGAGGAAACAGCGCCACCACCACTGACAATGCTTTGGAGATCACTCAGGCGGGCGGGAAGAGCACCATGCATCTTATGCTCCGGGCAGCAACAAAGCGTCGGCCTGTGGAACACCCTCGTATTCCATCTTACCCAGTAACCCCCAGTCAAAAGTCAATAACTGTGCCTGCCTGGAAGACGAAAGCCTTTTCAGGAAAACGCTCCATGAACCGAGCAATCACCGGAACGCCAGTGCAGTGAGACAGGCCGATATGGGGTATATCCTGTAATGCCCTCTCCGTCGCCACCAGCCGGTCTTCCGAAGCTTTCGCCAGGTGAGTGCCTCCCATAACCGCCAGCACGCGCTTGCCCCGGAATGTCTCACTTATATGCCGAAGGGTATTCATCACTCCAGCGTGGCAGCAGCCAAGCAACACAAGCAGACCGTCAGGCATATCCACTACCAGACTCATATCGTCCAACAGCGGGTCCCGCACGATGCTATCCCCGCTCCGGATTACCATATCCTTGTCGCCCGTTTCCTCCAGCGGCTCCCGACGAGGCACTTCTCCGGTAGTGAAAACGCCAGGAATCACTTCCTGCGGCTCGCGGCTCAACCGCCAGTCAGCGCCAAGGCCTGTAAGCCAATTCCGATCGAACGGAATGCCGATGGGCTTCAAAGAACCTCCGGGACGCAGGCTAAAGCGTGGCGTGAAGATATCAGGGTGAGCAAAAATGGGCACATGACCAGTTCCCTTCAGGGCAGCATCCAAGCCACCTGTATGGTCGTAATGCCCGTGGCTCAAGGCGATGGCATTAATGCCGCGGAGAGATATGGATGCCTCGCCCAGGTTGTGGCGCAGAACTACTCCGGACTGACCAGTGTCAAAAAGTACCCGCCCCTCCGGAGTCTCCAACAAGACCGACAGGCCGTGCTCACCCCACAGTCTGGTCCCAAGGCGGACACTGTTTTCGACAAGACAGGTGATTCTGACAGACATATCGTTACTCCATCCGATTCCGACCGGCAAAGTGCGCCCGCCATCAACGCCAGTGAAATTCGAACTCTCGGCTCGGCAGGCTCACCGGGACAGCGCTATTCCCATGCACCACGACTACCCGCACGCTCCATTCGTACGCACGATCCGGTCGATCCGCCTGACCGAACAGCGCTGGATCGACCCTCCAATGGCTTCTCCTGGTATTCACAACTCTGGATATGGGTTGCCCCTCGCGGGTGTACCGGAGGGTAATTCTGTACACCTCGTCATCCGCCAGATTACCCACAGGCCGCCACTCCAACTCTATGATGGCTTCCTTCCCATTATAGGTATCGCCATCCTTAGGACTCAACGGCGTAGGCGCGGGATAGCGGAAGGATGCCGTCGAGGCAATGGTGAAAGTCGGCGTGACGGTTGGAGAAGATGCTACAAAACCCTGAGGTGCATCCGTCCAGGCCGGAGTGGGAATGTACAGGATAAAGCCGGAGATGTTCGGGGGCTTCAGAGATTGTTCCTCTCCCGCAAGCCAACTGACGGCCGGCCTCATGTTTCCTCTCTGCCAGAGGAATCCTCCGACGAGGAGCACAACAAAGAGCAAAACCCACGGCCATCGGCGCGGCGCAGGCCGGAGATCATCGCCGCACATGGGGCACACCTCGAGATCAGCGCTTACTCTGGCCCCACACGTCCTGCATTTGAGCACGCGCCTGACGGGGGGGAGTGCACGACCACATCTGGGACAAACCTTTGCCCCTGCAGGCACCGGAGCACCACAATAAGGACACAATCTCTCCCCCAAGCTTCAATACCCCAGCTTCGACAGATCTATAGGCGATACAATATCAACGTATGTGATCAGCACCATCAGGAAAAGCAAAAAGCCCATGCCAACGAAATGCACCCAAGCCTCCTTCCGGGGATCCACCGGTTTGCCTCTTATCAGTTCCAAGAGAGCAAATGCTGCCCGGCCGCCGTCTAGGGCAGGCAGCGGCAGGAGATTGGTAACCGACAGTGCAGCGCTTATGAAGCCGATAATGTAGAAAATATGGTAGAAATATCCCGTTGCCAAAGACGCAGACATAGCCACGCCGGTAATCCTGGCTATGCTCACTGGCCCAATTGGGCGTGCCGCACTTAGAGGCAAAGCGCCTCTGGCTAGCAGAATCGGCAACAATAAAGTTATCACGAAAAGGCGCAACGTGATCATGATGCCGTCCCAAATGGCGGACCAGATAGGCTCGGATTTCATTTCCGTAACGGACGTTATCACGATCCCCATCGCCCCCTGCCCTGCCGGGGGATGAGTCCTGATCAGGACCTTCAAGTTCACAGTCTCGCCGTCCCTCTTGACAGTCAGAGGGGCGGTCTCCCCCTGATGTCCCTTCGTATATCGCTCCAGGTCCTTGATGTTGCGCACCGGATTGCCGTCGAAAGCGACAATTATGTCATCTGGCTTCAACCCCGCCTGCTCTGCCGGAGAAGATGACGCCACTTTCTGAACCCGGACTCCTTTGTCAACTACCACGGGATGAGGCGAGAGAAATGCCAGAGCCAGAAACCCTACAGCAACCAAGGCGCTAGCAGCGGGCCCGGCCAGGAGTATTGCCAATTTGGACTTGGGGGATGCACGGAGGAAACTCCCCTCGCCCGCGTCCTCATCTTCACCTCTCATCTTCACAAAACCGCCCAACGGTATGGCATTTATCGTGTAGAGGACGCCGCTACGCCTGGCAAGGGTAAACAGCCGCGGAGGATAACCCAGCCCGAACTCCTCCACGGTAACCCCGCTGCGCCTCGCTACGATGAAGTGTCCCAGCTCATGTCCAATAATCAGAATGCTTAGGGACACCACAAATGTCACAATTGTCACAACCATTCTCTGCCTCCCGCTGCGATACTTCCACGGTCGCACATGGCGACATCCAGGACAAAGCCCAGGTATGAGCATGCGTAGTCAGCCTCTAGCCCGCAATCTACGCTCGATTTCACACACATCCCTGCGCCAGAATCAATCCCCGGAGCGGGCGCGGTGCTGTTCCACACGTGCCATTATACCCACAATCTCCACACAGTGTCAATCGAAGAAGCCGGGGGCTTTCGAAGCAAATCGAAAGCACGAAATCGCTTCAGGGGCATTCTCGACGCTTCTGAAGCGATCCGCTACTCGCCGTTTGGGTTGATGTAGAACGACAACGGTTCTGGGGATTTCTGGTGGCCCTACGGGCCCCCAGAAATTACTTCGAATTCCCCCGGGGGCTTTCGAAGCAAATCGGGAACCTATAACCGTCCCTGGATCTCTCCCGACGCGTCTGGAGCCTGGCACGACCCGTCGCTTGGGGTTGCTGATCACCGAAGGTGCCCTGACGGAAATCCCACCGGGCGGTATCGTCCGGCAGATGATTGTGCAAATTGCGACAAACCCGGTTTCATCTGGCCTTTGGACATGAGTTCGGACACACCATTCCTCCGATCTCAATAGCAAGACCTAGCCTTGACATGAGAGTTCGGACTCGCCATCCCTTACGGCCCTTTCTCACGAGAACACACCTTCACGTCATTCTGAGCCGAGGCATAGGCTCAGCAGCGCTGAACCCGATGCCGAGGAAGAATCTTGCAACGCCTTGGACAGTCCAAAAGTGTTTGGAAAGAGAGACGTTCAAGATTCTTCGTCGCTGGCACTCCCACTAAGAAACAAATCACGTGCAGATGGATCATTAACAAGCGTATTGCTGTTCATTCTCCACCGGATAAATCCGGCTCTTGAGGCGGGCTAACGCCCGCCGAACAGAGCGTCGTCTCGCTTAGAACGCACCTACGTCGAAAGAGCGCTCTCGGCACGGGCAACGCTCTGGTTGGCGCCGGAGGCGCCTCAAGTGCCGAATTCATTCGGTACTGCAAATTCAGCACAACACCGTTGTCGAGCCCAACGGCGGGCGCAGCACGCTGCGCCCCTACCGACGGGCAGGGTTGTTTCTTCCCGTTTGAGCGGTGCCACGGCGCTGTGGAGCTACTCAGGATGACGAAAAGTGTGTGGAAGACAGGGGAGTCACCTGGTTCGACAGAGCGACTCGCTCAAGATCTCTCGCACAAAGCCAAATCTTAAGGATGTCCGAACTCATGTCTGAACCTCAGTTTCATGAATTGCATTCCGCCCAGGTTCGGGTATATAATTTTGTCCAGGGCAATTGCCTGAGAGCTCTTGTCTATCCCGACCAGGTTTACTGTCAATGTCCAAGCACAACGTCTGAGGTGTGCAAAGGATCTTCTAAATAGGCCTATACTGCAGATGGAGACAGCCAGAGCGGTGCAGTACGCTCTACAACATGGAGGGAGTATGCGCAAGGACGTACCCAAGATCGTGGTCGCACGGCTGCCAGTGTACCTCCGGGATTTGAGCCAGCTCAGGGATGAAGGAAAGGAGGTAACCAGCTCTCAGGAGTTGGGGAAGCGTCTCGGAATCAGCCCTGCCCAGATAAGAAAAGACCTCTCGCACTTCGGCGAATTTGGCAAACAGGGTACAGGCTACAATGTGTCGTACCTGATCGAGCAGCTTCGCAGAATACTTCACGCCGATAGAAACTGGAAGATCATTCTGGTAGGCGCAGGCGACCTGGGCCATGCCATGGTGCACTACACCGGTTTCCGCAAGCAGGGACTCCACATAATCGGCGTGTTCGACAACGATCCTCAGAAAATCGGGCAACGTTGGGGGGAGCTGACGGTCATGGATGCCTCGACAATCGAGGATTTCATCCAGAAGGAAAACGTGAGGATAGTCATCCTCGCGGTCCCCGCAAAAGTAGCCCAACAGGTGGCAGACAGGCTTGTAAACGCCGGAATACGCGCCATCCTCAATTATGCTCCAATCGTTCTCCACCTCCCAAATGGCATATTGGTGGAATACATAGACCCGGTAGTACATCTTCAATACATGACATACTTCCTCGAGTAGGATTCTGCCTGTTTCTCAACGATGTCCTCTCCACAAACCGCGGGCAGAGCCTGACACAGGCGGAATGGCTGCAAGTCTTCGTGTCAGTTACGAACAGCAATCCCGAATGTGAACTCAACTGGTTACCCAGTGACGATCGGACTCTGATGACTGAACTCTGGACATGAGTCCGCACATCATCTCTCCGGAGGAGTGAATTGGTACGGGTGCAGCATGCTGCACCCGTACCACATGCCGCACCTGTACTGGCTGGACGTTAACCTTGCCCACGATGCACCGCTACTCTCCCATGTCCGAACCCCAGAGGACCCTCAGAGCAAATCGGAGGCCTACAACCTTTCTGGAGCTCTTTCGGCGCGTCTGAAACCGGGTACGACTCATCGCCTGGGATTGATGATTGCTGAATGTGCTTCAGTGCGAATCCTGGGGCCCCACGGGCTCCCAGGAATTACTTCGTTCTCCTCACGAGATATTTCATAGACAACTCTCCCCGACTGTGTTAGAATAAGTTTGACTCTCAGGACGAGCAGCCTTACCCGTTGCTCGACTCTGGTCTATGCCGCCTCCAGCGCAGGGAGCATGATCATGCAGAACCAGACCGTGCCAACAGTTTCTGAGGTGATGACGCCAGATCCCGTGACGATCTCTCCGTCCGACTCACTCCGGATGGCGAAGCAGCTCATGGAGGAGGGAGACTTCCGTCGCTTGCCCGTGGTCGAAGGAGGCCAACTGGTTGGCATCATAACCGACCGAGACCTGCGACTTGCCCTGAACTCTCCTCTAGTACTGAGAGATCAGTGGTACGACTCTTACCTCCTAGATCACGCAACAGTCGAGTCGTGCATGACGCCCAACCCCACGACCATAAGCCCCGAAAAGCCCATAACCGAGGCTATACGCCTGCTCCTTGAACGGAAATTCAGCGGGCTCCCGGT
>WFSD01000030.1 GCA_015486235.1 Anaerolineae bacterium | reverse complement strand
CCACACAACTTTCGACCCCACACGGGCGTGCAGCAAAGCTTGAGCAATTCATTGCCTCGCCTTCTTGACAAAAATGAGAGAATCTACATTTTCGCGGCAAATTCGTAGGCGCGAGGCTTGACCTCGCCCTCTGTTAGCCCGCATCAGCGCGGAGATCGTATGAGCTGACAGTCCGCTCTACAGGCCGACATGGCCCCTTTTCGCTCGGAAAGAGCGAACGCTCACAAGCGGGAGCGTAGGAGCGAGGCTTGTCCTCGCCCAGGGGCTGTAGGGGCGACGGCTTGTCCTCGCCCAAACAGCACTATCACACCAGTTCTGAGCGCCACCAATCTTGTGGGGCTCAACAGCGGGCTATGCCGTGAGAAGGCTTTTTGGAAAGTCGTCTTTCATTTCAAATTCAATTCCAGGAGGAACACCATGACCAAGACTGTTGGAAAACGCACAAGATATATCCTGATCGTCGCTCTACTGATAGTGCTGAGCGCCCTTCCCATGTTTGCCTCTGCCAGATCGCCCCAGGCTTCGGGGGCGGAGGCCATGCCTTCCATACTCCCGGGCAAAGCGGCCACGAGCGCCGAATTCGTGCCGGGACGCATCCTGGTGCGGTTCCGGCCGGGCGTGAAAACGGACGAAATCCTCGCACGCCAGGGACTGACCGCCGTTGGAGAGATCGAGCCCCTCGGGGTTCGGGTGCTGGCCGTGCCCTCTGGCGAGGAACAGAGCACCGCCGGTCGCCTGCGAACCGATCCCGGTGTCGTCTATGCCGAGCCGGACTACATCTACCACGCCCTGACGGTGCCGGACGACACTTACTACAGCGCCTACCAGTGGAATATGCCTTACATCAATGCGGAGAACGGCTGGGACGTAACCACTGGCTCGTCCAGCGTCACCATCGCCGTCGTCGACACGGGCGTGGACATCGGGCACCCGGACCTGTCGTCCAAAATCGTGTCCGGGTACGATTTCGTCAACGACGACAGCGATCCCGTGGACGACGAAGGGCACGGCACCCATGTGGCGGGCATCGCCGCCGCCGTAAGCAACAATGGCGAGGGAGTCGCCGGCGTCTCCTGGGGGGCCAAGATAATGCCGGTCAAAGTCCTGGATTCCACCGGCAGCGGTACCCTCAGCAACGTCGCCAGCGGCATCATCTGGGCAGCCGATCACGGCGCGGAGGTGATCAACTTGAGCTTGGGTGGCTCTTCCGGCTCTTCCACGCTCGAGGACGCAGTCGACTATGCGTATAACAAAGGTGCCTTACTGGTCGCAGCCGCAGGCAACGAGTACGAGTCTGGCAATTTCACCATCTACCCCGCTGCCTACGACCACGTGCTGGCCGTCGGTGCCATCGGCGATAGCGACGAGCACGCTTACTATTCCAACACCGGCACCTATGTGGACGTGGCGGCTCCCGGCGGGAACCCCACCAGCAGCTACGACACGAACCCGAATCACTGGATCCTGAGCACCTACTGGCGGGGCAGCGGCTATTCCTACGCCCAGATAGTGGGCACCTCGCAGGCGGCCCCCCATGTGGCCGGACTGGCAGCCCTTATCCTCTCCGTTAATGGATCCCTGACCAACGACGAGGTAGAACAGACCATTGAGGATACGGCTGTGGACCTGGGAGCCTCCGGCCGCGACGACACTTTCGGTTACGGGAAAATTGACGTGGCGGCTGCCCTGGCTGCGGCCCAGTCCCCCACGGCCACTCCGACGGCTACCACCGGCCCCACCGGCACGCCGTCGCCGACGGCCACCACTGGGCCCACCAGCACGCCATCGCCAACTCCCACCACAGGACCGACCGCTACGCCCGCCCCCACATTGGCGATATCGCCAACGCCTACCCCGACGCCTCGAAGTCCCATCGGCAACATTCCGGTGAACGACAACCTGAGCGGAGCCACCCAGGGGCAGCCTGACATCGCCGTCGACCCTCTCGGGAACGCCATGTCCGTGTGGACGGACGGCCGAAACGGTTCGGACGACATCTTCTCCGCCGTACACCGTTTCCGTACCTGTGACTGGAGCAGCGACCTGCGTGCCGATGACGGCCCTGCAGGTACACTCCAGCGGAAGGCAGTCGTGGCCATAGGGCCTCACGGGCGGGCGATAGTGATCTGGGTGGACGATCGCGACGGAGATCGGGACCTCTACTGGGCCGACAAACTGGCCGGTGCCGGTTCCTGGACGCCGCATGGGCGTGTCAACTATGTGACCGTCGGGGACCAGATAGCGCCGGACATCGCTTTGGACCGCTGGGGCAACGCTTACGTGGTCTGGGAGGACCACCGGAGCGGGACCAATGCGGACATCTACTTTGCCTCTCTGCTCGCAGGTTCTTCTACCTGGAGCGTTGGCCAGATGGTCAACGACGATCCGGCGTCGCGTCAGGTGCGTCCAGCCCTGGCAGTGAGCTTCGACGGGACGCTCTACGCCGTGTGGGCCGACGATCGTGACGGCGATTTCGACATCCGCGCCGCCAGACATGTTCCCGGCGGGCTGGCGTGGAGCGGCAGCGTGCGAGTGAATGACGTCACCGCGGCTCAACAGACGAATCCGGATGTGGCGGTGGATGGGCTTGGCTCTGTCCACGCGGTGTGGGAGGACTACCGCCACGGCCCGAGCGACCCGGACATTTACTCATCCCTGCTTCCGGCGGGCAGTTCCTCCTGGCGCCACAGCAAAAAAGTCAGCGACGACGCAGGGCATGCCGCGCAAAGGTATCCGGCCATCGCAACCACACGGCACGGCAGCACTTACGCCGTGTGGGTGGACGAGCGCAGGGGTAACCCGGATATCTACTTCTCATCCCTGGAGCCCGGCAAAAGCTGGAGCGTAAACACCAGGCTGAACGACGATCCGGGCAACGCCAGGCAGGATCAGCCGACGATAGCGACGGATGCCAACGGTAACGCGTACGTGGTATGGCGTGACTACCGCAACGCCTCCACAGCACCGGACATCTACTCTGCGTTCCTGTTCCAGCCGGAACGGCCACGGCTCTACCTGCCGCTGATGCGTGTGGAGTGAGCAGCGACGCTGGCACGTCCAGATCGACGATAGCATACCGAAGCGAAGCGTGAGAGACGGATTCGATGCCTCTCACGCTCTATTGTTCGTCCCGATATTCCCGGCTCTCTGATCGCTGGATCGAGTCTGCGTAAGGCGGGCTACCTACCCGCCCACGAAAATGAATTCGGCGTTATTTGGCGGTTGGTTGGTACGTACAGGAGCATGCTCCGCCCGTACCAGAATGTGGCAAGCCGCCAGGCGACCAGATCGTCGTAATTTGATTTGCCGCGGAGCGGAACAGCACCACCCCGAAACGCCCGCCGGCGTAGGTGCTGTCCGTAGCCGTCAGTCGCTTGACTCCGTCCAGGTACGCCTCGATCTGGTTGCCGCGGGCGACGGCCTCGACGCCGTACTGGGTGAAGAAATCCATCGCCTGCGGCCCCATCCCCCGGTCAGGAGCACGTTCACGCCGTACTGCCTGATCAGCGCCGGCACGGACGTCGCTTTCGTCACTTTGCCGTCCTCCACCTCGACGATGTGTAAGTGCTGGCACATGCCGAGATGATAGCTGACGGGACTATCGGGCCCCATGAGTAACTTCGCCAGCTTCGTCGCTCTTTGCACTGCTCTGCCCGTAGCCATCGGTACTCCCCCACGTCATTCCACTCCGGGAGGGCAGGCACGTCAGGTTTGCGGGGCGAGTGCATGAACCTCAATCGCTACGGTGTCACGAGACTTTTTCACGCTAACGAACCGCTTCTTCGTGAACACTACGCTGAGTCGGCATGCGTTGCACCACGCGAGGCGAGCGCCTCAGGCACTCGGGTAAAAATCCCGGTTTTGTGGTAAAATGATTTTGCTATCATGCCGAGGAACGCTTCACTGCCGGAAACACTGGAGCGAAGGCGGACTGCCATCGGTACTGCCTTTCATGTCTTCGCAAGGGCATTGCAGGCACCTGATGTCGGCTTCTGTGCATCCCTGTCATCTCCAGGTCGCGTCCGGGCCGGAAAGCTTTTCTTCGTCAGAGCTCTCCTGCATGATGCCTGCTCTGAGATTAATGCCCTCATCGATCCCGACGCCACTCTGAGTGGTCCTATAGAGCGTGTGCTGCTCGAACGGGGGAAACACTGTCGGCTTCGACCGGAAGAAAGCGCGAAGCCGCAAAGAAATCGTGAAGGCCTTTGCGTCGAGCAAATGGTCCCGTTGCCGAGATGTTTTTAGTAGAGCGGAGGGAACGAGATGATAAGCGTCGTGATCGTCGATGACCATCCGGTTGTGCGTACTGGCCTGCAGGCGGTGCTGGCCCGGACAAACGACATCCGGGTCGTGGCCGAGGGGGCTAGCGGTGCCGACGCGTTGCGCCTGGTGGCGCGGCATCGCCCGGACGTGCTGATTCTGGACGTGCACCTCCCCGACGCGGACGGCGTGAAAGTGACGCGGCTGCTGCGTGAGCGTAAAGTGACCACGAAAATCCTGGTCCTGACGGTACGGGACGATAGGGAGACGGTGTTTGGGCTGCTGGATGCCGGTGCCACCGGCTACGTGCTGAAAGACGATGCGCTGGAGACCCTGGTGCCCGCGGTGCGAGCCGCATCCCGTGGTGAGTGCTGGCTGAGCCCGGCTGTGGCCGGACTGGTCGTGCACCGTACCGGAGAGGGGAAGCCACCACCCCGCGCCGCTCCTGACCTGCCCCTCACGCCGCGTGAACGGGAAGTGCTGATTCTGCTGGCCCAGGGTCTGGACAATGCTGCCATTGCCCGGCGTCTGGTCGTGACCAAGCGCACGGTGCAGAACCACGTCAGCAACATCTACGGCAAGCTGGGAGTAGCGTCCCGCACCGAAGCAGTGCTGCTTGCCATCCGCCGCGGATTGGTGCAGGTGCCTTCGCCGGGAGAGGGCTGACATGGGTCTGGCGGCGATGCCCCGGGATTGGCCCAGGCGCCTGGGCTTTGCACTGCTGGCCCTGGTGACCCCCGTGGTGATGGGGTATGTCATCTATTTCCAGTTGAGCACGCCCGCGTTGGACTGCGCCCTGGACGGGCGCACCGGGCGCGTTCTTGCGGTGCCGGAGGACAGCTTCGCCGACTGGGCCGGCCTGCAACCCGGCGATGTCGTCGTGTCGGTGGACGGCGTGCCGTTTGCGGAATGGCAACATCCGGCCGTGGGGAACTATCCGGCGGAGATCCGGCGAGGGGATCGGCGCCTGACGCTGGAATTGCCCCTGGTGCCGCTGGTCAGAGTCAACCTTCTCTCCCTGGTGATGGGCGTGCTGGTAGCCCTGATCTTTTGGGGCACTGGAGCGATGCTCCTCTGGCGACGCTTTCGTCAGGAAGATGTGCGGATTTTCTTTCTGCTTTCTCAGGTCTTCGCCCTGGCCGTGCTGATCCTGCTGGCATTTCCCGCCGGTGTCCGTCCTGCGAGCCTGGCCCTCCTGAGCATTGCCTGCTTCCACCTGTCTGCTCCCATGCTTCTGCACCACATCCTCACCTTCCCCGTGCCCCTGGGCACTCCCCGGCAGCGGCGCCGAGTGCTCGTTCCGGTCTATGCGCTGGCTCTGGTGATGGTGTTTGGCGCTTTCTCCTGGAACTCTCTGTGGATGCGCCTGTCGGTGCTCTACACCACTCTCGAAATAGCCGCCGCCCTCGGCGTGCTGACCTACACCTATGTCCATCGCGCCACTGCCGATGGCCGCCGCCGTCTGCGCCTGATCGTCTCCGGCAACTTGCTGGCAGGCGTTCCTCCCCTCTTTTTTTATCTCGTGCCCTCGGCTCTCGGATCTTCGTACCGGATGCCGGGATGGTTGATGGGGCCGTTTCTGGTGGTCGCCCCCCTGAGCTATCTCCTTGCCATCGCCCGGCACAACCTGTTCGGCATAGACCGTCTGCTCAACCGGGCACTGGTCTACGCGCTCCTCTCCCTGGGGGTGTTGCTCCTCTATCTGGGACCATTCGTGGCAATCTATCGGCTTTTGTCCGGGGATCCGCTGCTGCAGACGATGATCGCCGTCGGGCTGACCATCCTTGTGGGCCTTTCCTTCAGTTGGATGCGTTCGCTGGTGCAACGCCTGGTGGATCGCGTTTTCTACGGCGGATGGTACGACTATCCGGGCGTGGTGGAAACGATCAGCGGCGAGCTTGTTCGCACGCTTGAACGCGGGCAACTGGCCGATGTGCTGATACGTCGGGTGCCGGAGCTGATGCAACTGCACGCCAGCCGGCTGGAGATCCTGGACGCCGCCGATCCCACCAGCCTGCCGGATCACTCGTCTGCCGGCCTCCGCTTCCCGCTTCATTTCCAGGGCCGGATTCGCGGTCTCTGGGTCGTGGGGCCACGCCGTGACGATGACGACTTCAGCGCTGAGGATGTGCGCATCCTCAAAACGCTGGTTCGTCAGGCCGAGGTAGCGTTGGGAAACGTGCTGCTGGTGGAAAGATTGCGCCGCCAACTGGACGAAATTCGGGCCGTCCAGCAACGGCTGCTCCGCTCCCGCGAGGAGGAACGGGCGCGCCTGGCCCGGGATCTACACGACGGGCCTGTGCAGGCATTGGTGGCACTGAATCTGCAATTGGGGCTGCTCCAGGAGACGATAGAGACGCAGTCGGCCACAGGAGAGGCGCTGCGCGACATGCGGAGCGAGGTGCGAGGTCTCCTCACAGAACTGCGTCAGACCTGCGCCGAATTGCGCCCCCCCATGCTCGATGCTCTGGGATTGGGATCAGCCCTGCGTGCCCTGGCCGACGAGTGGTTCCAGCAGTGTGGGGTCGCCGTTCGCTTCGATCTGTCCCCTGACGCTGCCCTCCGCTCTCTGCCCGACGAGGTGTCCGTCAACCTCTATCGCGTGGTGCAGGAAGGCCTGACCAATGTCGCCCGCCATGCCCATGCCCGGCAGGTCACATTGCGCCTGCACCGGCAGGACGCGGGCCTCACTCTCGTGATCGAGGACGATGGACAGGGATTCACCGTGCAAACCGACCCCCACGAACTGGTGTCTCAGGGACATTTTGGTCTGGTCGGCATGAAAGAGCGGATGGCGTTGATCGGAGGGCGCTTGCGCATCGAATCGGAAGCGGGAAAAGGAACGAAAGTGTTTGCGGAATGGTACCCCGGTACCGGCTCCGGCCCCCAAAACAGTACTCCACCCCGATGACAACCTGCCTCCTCCGTGGTATGCTGTATCTGGTCTCGGGAGAGTCCCCCGGTCAGACTCCGCTGTAAAAGAGTCTTTCAGCAGATCCAGACATTTTTCAGGAGGCGAATCCAGTGAAAGCCAGGAAATTCGTGGCGATACTTTTGGTAGTGGTACTGCTGCTATCCGTGGCGGTATCCATGGGGCAGGCTCAGGGGCCCGGTTCGGATAGCTCTGGGCCGGAGGAGCCGGCATTGGCGCAAGCGGCTCTGGACGATGGAATCCCAATTCAGGGGCGGCTAACTGACAGTCATGGTCATCCACTGAACGGAACCTACAACATCAAATTCTCCCTCTACAAGACGAGCGCGGGGGGAACGGCGGTATGTTCGGACACGGACCCGGTTGCGGTCTCGAACGGGTTGTTCAGCGCGAGGATGGACTACTGCACTGCCAGTGACATCAGCGGAGACCAGCTCTACCTGGGGATCAAGGTCGGTTCCGATCCGGAGATGACACCGCGGAAGGCCATCTATGCCATTCCCTACGCCCGCAGCCTGAGGCCGGGGGCAATGATCAACTACAACGGCACCGCATCTGCTTTCAATGTCTACAACCAGGGGAATGGGTGGGGAATAGATGCTTACAGCAAAGGTCACGATGCCATCCACGGTCACAGCGACGCCGCCAATCACGCCGGAGTGTCCGGAGCAAACACCGGCGGCGGCATCGGGGTGTACGCTTACAGCAACAGCGGTACGGCGCTCTCCCTTGCAGGCACAGGCGTCATCCAGAGTTCGGCGAGGTCGTACATGTGGATCAGCGGCAACGGGGTGCGGCCGTTCCATCATGACGATAGCACTGTCATAGACCTCGATACCGTCGGCGGGGCCATCGTGAAGCCGGGTGTCGCCGCGACCTCCCGGTACGTCATGCTCCCTGTCACCGTTCCCGGACCTCTCTACGGGCAGAATGTGACGGTCTCCGGACTGGATGTCTACTGGGTGGGCGACACCAGCATGGACTCGATCTCCGACGTTCGTCTACGCCGACAAACCGGAGTCTGCAGTTCCTGCTATGTCAATATCCTGCACGATGCTGCCGATCACATTTGCGATAACTCCGGTAACCCGACAGGTTGCACCCTCCACTACAATCTGAGTTCGAACAATGTCTTGACCGCAAATTCAGGCATCCTGTACCTGGTGTTCCAACTGAAAGCCGGGAGCAGCAGTTCCTGGATCAATATCGGCGGGGTGCGCCTTACCCTGGAGCACGACTGAGGAGGCAGCCATGAAAAGGATATCGATTCTGATGGCACTGGTCATTGTGCTGGCGCTTGCCGGGACTGCTCTGGCCATGTCCTCGAGTCACTACGCCCTGAACTGGTACACGCCCATGACCGGCAGCGGTGGCTCGGCCGCTTCCGCCCGCTACGCCGTCAACTTCACCGTCGGCCAGTCCGCCATCGGTACGTATTCCGGCCAGCACAACTCGGCCTGCCTGGGCTACTGGTGTGGAGTGGCAGAGGAACAACAACAGCATTTCTACCTGCCGCTGGTGTCGAACCGGTACCACTAACCTTGCCAGTTGATGGAGGCCCGACATGCCCCGTGTCCTGATCGTAGACGACCAGCCGGCCTTTTGCCAGGGACTGCGAGACCTGCTGACCCGTGCCGGTTTCGATGTCGTCGGTGAGGCAATGGACATCCAGGAGGCTGAGGCGCTGGTTCGGACCGTGCAGCCGGATCTGGCCGTGGTGGATGTCATACTGCCGGGGGTCAACGGGATCGAGGGCACACGTCGCCTCCTGGCGGTGGCGCCCGATCTGCGGGTGATCGTCGTCAGCGCTCACAGAGACCGCGCCGACCTCTTTCAGGCAGCCGCTCGGGAGGCAGGTGCGGAGGCGTTCGTCAGCAAAGATGATCTGGACATCGACCTGGTCCGTAGCTGGCGCGCGTAGGTAGAAAGTCTGACTGCACTGAAAAAAGCTTCACTGCCGAGAACGCGAGGGAGAGACGACAGCCGTGAACCGGCAGCGATCCTTGCTCCCGAAGCAAACTTTATGAAAGCTAACGGCTATCGGCCAACAGCTGACGGCTCTTGCTCTGCGGTGAGAAGGCTTTTTCAGGAAAGTCGAGTTTACTTGCAAAGAACCCGAAGGAGGAACAAATCATGAGATTCCGTTCGACGCTTTCCGTGACCACGGTGATTTTGCTGCTTGCCGTGATCGCGGGTTTCGCGGTCATGGCAGATAGTTCCGCGCCGGCCTCTCTGGCTGCTCCGGCCCCCGGCATCCGCCCCCTGGGCGATGGGCGTTACGAGGCCATCATCCCAGCGCTGCCCGATAACATCTATGAAGGAGAACCGTACATTGACACTTACGTTGATTCCGTCGCTCCGGATTCCAGCTACTGCAACGACGCCAAAATGGCCGTGGAGTACAACTCGACCGAATTCGGCATCCAACTGCGCCGCGCTTTCGTGAGCTTCAACCTCTCCAGCATCCCGGCCAACGCTATCATCGACTCCGGCACCTTCTACGCCTATCTCTATGATGCCTGGGGCGCCAATCCGGTGAAAATCGTTTTACGCCAGGTGACATCCTACTGGAATTGCCCCCTGCACTGGCCCGGCCCCAACTCGACGGCCTATACCTTCCGTTGGATCAGCACCACTCCAGAATGGAAAAGCTGGCCCATCACTACGCTGGTCGACAGTTGGAAGGGGAAAGATTTCGGCACAGCCCCCAACTACGGATTGGAGTTGCAAGGGCCGGAGTCGGGTGGCGCCAACTATTATTACTATCGTTATTTTGACACCAGGAATGCCAAGGGCAATCACCCTTACCTGATGGTGGTCTACCACCTTCCGGCTACGAATACGCCGACGCCCACAGCAACATCCACCGACACACCGACTCCGACACCGACGCCAACCAGTACGCCGACACCCACACCAACCAGCACACCGACTCCGACACCGACGCCAACCAGTACGCCGACACCCACACCAACCAGCACACCGACATCGACGCCAACTCCGACCGACACGCCC
The DNA here is from genome assembly GCA_015486235.1 of Anaerolineae bacterium. GTDB lineage: Bacteria > Chloroflexota > Anaerolineae > S016-19 > S016-19 > S016-19. The sequence goes on along the minus strand of WFSD01000030.1, from coordinate 5,944 downwards.
ACCGTCAACCCGATATCCGAGCGTTGCTACCTGCCCCTCGTCAACAAATGAGGGGGATCGAATACCGAAAAGTCATGCCCGCTGGGGCGAGCCAGATGGCTCGCCCAGGTGGCCGGCGTTTGCAGTACCGAATGAAATTCGGCACTCGAGGCGCCTTCGGCGCCGACCAGAGCGTTGCCTGTGCCGAGAACGCTCTTTTGATGTAGGTGCGTTCTGAGCGATACAACGCACTGTTCGGCGGGCGTAGCCCGCCTCAAGAACCGGATTCATCCGGTGGAGAACGAACAACAGCACGATTTTTGAGTGCCGATGTGCATACAGTTTGTTTCTTAGTAGGAGCGTCAGAGACGAAGAATCTTGAACGCTCTTTTGCCAGACACCATTGGCTTGTCCAGCGCATTGCAAGATTCTTCGCCTCGGCACAGGGCTCAGCACTGCTGAGCCCTTGCCTCGGCTCAGAATGACGCCGTGGTAGGGATTGGGCTTGTCCCTGCCCAAAGGCTTGTCTCTGTCGATCAAAGGCTATTGCTCCGTTGGCCGGCCGTCGGTTTTCATGAAGCTTGCTGCGGGGGCGAGAACTGCTATCGGCTCACGGCTGAATGCTGACGGCTTTTTCAGGAGGGTCCGCCTTGCCTCGAGCAAGAGAGCCTCAAGGAGGAACAAATCATGAGATCACGTTCGATGCTTTCCGTAACTACGGTAATTTTGCTGCTTGCTGTGATCGCGGGGCTTGCGGTCATGGTGGACAATTCAGCGCCGGTCTCTCTGGCTGCTCCGCCGCACAGCATCCGCTCTCTGGGCGGTGGCCGTTACCTGGCCATCGTCCCCGCCGACTCTTCCCACCTGGAACCGTACATAGACACTTACGTTGATTCCACCACGCCCGGCACCAGTTACTGCACCGACTCAAAGCTGGCCGTGCAGTACAACAGCGACCAGAGCGGGGAGAAATACCAGCGGGTTTTCGCGGGGTTCAAGCTCTCCAGCCTCCCCGGCGATGCCGTCATCGATGGTGCCACTTTCAACGCCTACCTGTACGACGCCTGGGGTGCGAGCCCTGTGACCATCTACCTGCGCGAGGTCACGTCGAACTGGAACTGCCCTCTCAAGTGGCCAGGCCCAAAATCCGTGCCCCGCACATCAATCCCGATGAAAACCATCCTTGGTTGGAAAAGCTGGGATGTAACCTCACTGGTTGACAAATGGAAGGGGAAAGATTTCGGCACATACCCCAACTACGGATTGGAGTTGCGAGGGCCGGAGTCAGGAGGTTCCAGCTACTATCACCATCGCTATTTTTACTCGGCGGACGCCGGCTCCAACCATCCCTACCTGAAAATCGCCTACCATCTGCCTGCCACCAACACGCCGACTCCGACGTCTCCGCCCACATCCACGCCAACGACTACCCCCACTCCAACGCCCACGGCAACGGCTACCAGCACTCCGACGCCAACTCGCACGCCGACATCTACGCCGACACCGACCGACACACCGACGCCGACACCTACTCCCACCCCTGGCGAGCCGCTACGCATTATCTCCGGGCCATCTGTCTCCTCGGTGACCAGGACGTCGGCCATCGTCTCCTGGAAGACGAACAAAGCAGCGGACAGCCGCGTGCGCTATGGACGGCGCGCTTTGTTGCTCGGCGAGAGCGCGTACGAGGCCGCGCACCTCACGTCCCATGAAATTACGCTGACCGGCCTGGAGCCGGGAGCGACCTATGGCTACATCGTCGAGTCGTCCGTTGGGGGAGAGAGCGTTGTCAGCCGACTGCGCTACTTCAAGACCGCCCCTCCCTCCGATTCCAGCGCGCCGACCATCTCCAACTTCCGTATCAGCCGATTGCCCGGCCCCATGGCCCGCTACCAGATGGAAGCTGATGCTTCCGACAATACAGGCGTCGACGGCGTACAGTTCTACATGGACGGTAAGCTCCTGGCGACGGATTATTCGGGCGACGACACTGCGTCTTTCGTGCTGGCTCCGGGGACCATGGGAATGACCAGGGAAGCGTTTTTCGGCAGATCACACCAGATGGAGGTACGGGGGCGCGACATGGCAGGAAATATCGGCCATAGCGAATTCCCTTGGGAAACCCACGAGCATGCCCAGATCAACATGTTCATGTCTCCCCAGGGGGATTACAATTATTACACGCTTCTGGAGGGCAGGTATGTGCCATACGGGGAGGAGCTTACTTTTTCCGTCTATGCTATGGAACAGGACTGGAATTGTTACTGGCACTCGCTGGATCCAGGATCGGGTGAGCCCCGGCAGGTATGGCAGTGTGATGAAAACGACCATGCTGTGGAACGCGTGGTTTTCTACGTTGACGGCGTCCGGGAGGGTGAATCAACTCCGTCCAGCAACAGCGACTACAACCATGAGTTTGTGTGGGACTTGAGCTACTTGCACCCCGGCATCTATCATATCCGGGCTGTGGCTGTGGGGCGTAGTGGGAGTTCAGCCGAGCGCACGGCCACAGTCCACATTCAAGAAGGTGAGGTGATGCTCGAGATAAGCCGGGCCGTGGAGCAGCACGGAAACTACTTCGAAGTCGCCCTGGAAGTGCATAACGCCGGCACTTACGAGGTTCGGCTGGGCAGCGTTTTCGACAACATGACCGGCTTTCTCCCCTTTGATTTCGATCGCTCCTGGCATTCAGGCGATTTGTTATACCACGATGACACCAAGAACCTGAACCTCGTATTCCACATGTCACAGGGTGATCATTCTTACTATCTGCTCGACGCAGGTGAGTCGGTGACCATCAGGTACCGTGCAATACCTCTTCTGTTGCCGGACGACTCCATCCGACATATGTTTGGCAATCAGGTCATCCGGTTGGAGGATGACACAGGTTCACTCATAGACTTTGTAGATTCGCCTACCCTGACCACGGTGGATGGGACTCCTTTGTCCGATGCGGTCACAGCCGCGCTGGCTGTATCCGATTACCTGGAGGTGACGAGGCCAGGAGCCCTCTTCAGCTTGTACGACGGAGATGAGGTCGTCTCGCTCCTGCAGGCTATGGCTGAGTTGGCGCGTTATCGTGACGGGGTCATTGCCTTTCTTCCCTCGCCTCCTCCCGACTATCATGGAATCCAAGACCTCATCCAGCATTGGGGCACGCCGATGATGGGAAGTGATGGCACGCCTGGCGGCTTTCGCAGCAATGGCTATGTCGTGCTGGTCGGGGAGGATGAGATCGTTCCCTCATGGGACCCCGATTTCTCCGTCTCCGGGTACGACAACATCCGCCGCACGGACATGTACTATGCAAATTCCTCCGGTTGGTGGGTCGATCCTGAGATCATCATCAGTCGCATCATAGGCGACACCCCGGCCCGCATGGAAGCTGTCATCCGTGCCAGCCTGGCGGTAAAAAGGGGGGGCATAGGTCCCGGCTTCCGCAGGAACAGCGCTCTGGTCATGGCCGGTAATGGAAGAGGACAGAGAGCCTTTGAGCGAAATGCAAGAGACGTTGACGACAGATTGAGTGGAGAGTTTCCCACCGTGATTCGAGATAGCGTGCAAAACATCCGTGATCGGGGTGATGATCCTGCCGCTTGGTTCAGAAATCACCTGCCGGATCAAAACCTTGTTTTGTGGCGTGATCACTGTGATGAAACGGGGTGGGGATGGAGCAGTGAGGACACAGTGGTAGATACCGGCTCTTTCCCGCTTGACTATGGCACAACCCATCCTTTCGTGTTCGCCAATTGCTGCCTGGCCGGCAACTACGCCGATGATAATGACATCGCGGAGGAATTTATGCGGCACGGGGTTCCTGTGTATATCGGAGCGACGGAGGTGTCCCCACGTTACTCGAACAACGCCAACGGGCTCGACTTCTTCGAACGTTGGGTGGGACATAGCATCAGCCTGGGTCGGGCTTTTCGAGATCTGAAAAGAGATATCAGTGGCCCCTACGATGACTATTGGTCGGTAGAGTATCAAATGTACGGTGATCCAAAGCTGGGTGGGGCGAGCACGGCTGCAGCTTCGTTCACGGCTCTGTTGCCTCTGGGTGAACCTCCCACCGCCATTACCGTGACCGTGCCCGATTTCGTGGTCGAGGAGTACGACGGCTACGATCACGTCACCATTCCCGGCGGGGAAACATTGTCGGCCCCGAACCTCCCCATGGTCCCTGTCTTCACACACGACGTGACGTTACCCTCTGGGTATCGCGTGCAGGAGGTGTCTCTCCTTTCACGTTCCGCACCGACGACGACAGAAGGGTTGCATCTTTTCTGCGGTGTCCAGGAGCCGGACGCCACGGGAAAGCAAAGCGGAGCGTTGTCGACTCTGAGCGACTGGTGGCCCACGGATCCATTCCAATGGGAAGTGGAGGAGAATCCTGATGGCACGAGCACGCTGCACATTCACCTTTATCCCTTTACCTACAACGCGACTACGCTCCAGGGCTTGTTCTACAAAGAGTACGCTCTGCAAGTACGCTACACGATCTCACCGCTGGAGATCACGCTGGCAGAGCAGGGCCCGTTGGGCTATGGCCCCGGCGAGGAAACGGCCGCACTCCTGTGGTTGGAGAGCTCCGGTCAGCCGACAGACGCGGTCGTCAGTGCGACCGTCCGGCGGGAGACGCCGGGCGGCGAATCCCAGGGATTGTTGCTGCGAACGCTGACAGATATGCAGGGACTGGCTTATTTCCCCCTGCGGTGGGATACTGAAGGCTTCGAACCGGGCCAATATCGAATCGACGTGGAAGTGCATGACATGGATGGCGATCTGCTGGACAGTGCCGTTACGGTCGTACAGCTTGGCACTGTTTCTGCCGAGGCAACAGGGTTGACGGCGACTCCCGGCAACCTGGAGCCCGGCGATAGCGTGGACATCTCCCTGGACTTCCACAACACCGGCACGGTGCCAATCAGCGGCACGGCCGTCATCCAGGTGTTCTCCTACGCGACCGGCGAGGTTCTCGACACGTTCCGGCAGGATGTGGGACCGGTGGCGCCGGACGCCAGCGTGCCGATCAGCCACAGCTGGACTGTCCCGTCGAAGGGTTTCGGCCTCTACAAAATCGGCGCCTACGTCCTTTACAACGCCCGCAGCACGGAGCCGATGGTCGCCGTGGTTCGATCCGGCCGGGCAATCCACCTGCCCCTCGTCCCGAATGGATATCCGTGATTCGAAGCGGGGGCGACCTGCTGGTTGCCCCCGCCGACCACCAAATTGACAGACGCCATCCACGACACTGCAGACATCCCGTCGCAACAGGCGGACGGGGCTTGGAGGCACCGTGACCACTGCCAAACCGCAACCCAACAATCCGTATGACATCTGCACCTGGCAGCCGGAGGAACTGTGTGAAGGCTGCCCTCTGCGCGGGCGGCTCAAATGCCGCTTTCGGAGCGGCGACCTGCTGCACTTCATGGGCATGTTCGCCGGTTTCGCCATTCCCGCCGTCATCGGCATGGCGCGCGGCGGCTTTGGCTGGTGGCTCCTGGGTTGGTTCGCGTTCGCCATGTTCTTCTTCAACGTATGGGAAAGCCGGATTCTCTGCAGCCACTGCCCCTACTACGCCGAAGGCGGCCGTGTCCTGCACTGCATCGCCAACTACGGCGCCCTCAAACTCTGGAAATACCATCCCGAACCGATGAGCCGGGCCGAAAAAGTCCAATTCTGGATCGGCCTCGCCATCTTGAGCGGCTTCCCATTCCCGTTCCTCTTGCTGGGCCGACAGTGGGCCCTGGCCTTCGTCGCTTTCTGGGGCTTGATTCTCTTCTTCTGGACGCTGAACAGGTACACCTGCACGCGGTGCGTCAACTTCTCCTGCCCGCTGAACCGAACGCCCAAAGCGTTCAGGGACGAATACGTGCGGCGCAACCTCACCATCCGCAAAGCCTGGGAGGCGAGCGGACAGCGAGTGGAAGACCCGGCAAAGGGGGAAGCGTGAAAACCCTCGTCT
>WFSD01000029.1 GCA_015486235.1 Anaerolineae bacterium | reverse complement strand
AGCGGGTTTGTGAGTCCTTAAAATAGCTCAAAGGAGAGAGTAGGATGTCTGCACATACCGCCCCTCTCATTCTCGCGATTGATTTGGGTACCACAGCATGCAAAATCGGTCTGGTCACCCCCAACGGGAAAGTCGTAGCATACACTCAAGAATCCGATGCCACCCCCACCCATTTCCTCCCCGGCGGAGGCGCTGAGCAAGATCCATCAGACTGGTGGAAAGTCGTTACCGCTACGACACGCCGTCTCTTGAGAGAGACCAATACGCCAAGGGAGCAAGTTGTTGCCGTTTCAGCAAGTGTGCACTGGTCGGGAACGGTTGCCGTGAACCAGGAGGGCAAGCCCCTGGGCAATGCGATTATCTGGATGGACACGCGGGGCGCTCCATACATAAAGGAAATAACTGGCGGAGTGGTCAAGATAGACGGCTACGGGCCAGACAAAATTCTCACATGGGTACGCCTGACCGGAGGAATCCCGACTCACTCTGGAAAAGACCCCGTCGCCCATATTTTGTTCATCAAGAACAAACACCCTGAGATATACAAAGCTGCCTACAAGTTTCTGGAACCCAAGGACTACATGAACTTTCTTTTGACAGGCGAAATGGCATCCGACTATTCCACAATTGCACTCCACTGGGTAACCGACAACCGAGATATCAACAATGTCCGATACGATCCCAAATTGTTGAAAATGGCAGGGATAGATCGGGAAAAACTGCCCGATCTCTACCCCACTACTCACATTCTCGGCAAGCTTTTGCCTGAAGCAGCAGAGGCTATGGATCTACCAGCGGGGCTACCGGTATCGATGGGGGCTCCAGATGTCCAGGCGCCGACGCTCGGTTCCGGAGCTGTGGGGGATTTCGAACCACACATCTATGTCGGGACTTCTTCCTGGCTGAGTTGCCACGTGCCGTTCAAGAAGAGCGACTTGTTCCATAACATGGCGTCGCTGCCGTCTGCGATACCAGGGCGTTATTTCGTGGCCAACGAGCAGGAGACCTCTGGCGTCAGCCTTACGTTCCTCCGAGACAAATTCTTCTTTGCGGACGACGATCTGGGCACCGGCAGGGCGCCCGACAATGCATACCAGCTTTTCGATCGGATGGCGGCAGGAGCTCCACCAGGGAGCCACGGCGTGATCTTCACACCCTGGCTCTACGGCGAGAGAACTCCTGTGGACGACCCAACCTTGCGAGGAGGTTTCTACAACCTGTCCCTGCAGATCACCAGAGCCGATCTGATCAGAGCAGCATTCGAGGGCGTGGCGATGAACACCCGTTGGCTTCTGAAATACATGGAGAAGTTCGTGCACAGGCGGTTTGGTCCAATCAACATCATCGGGGGCGGCGGGATATCCGATGTGTGGTGTCAGATATTCGCTGACGTGTTGAATCGCCCTATCAGACAGATAAAAGACCCCCAGGCTGCGGGGCTAAGGGGTGTAGGCGTCATAGCAGGGCTTGCCTTGGACTTGACAACCCTGGAGGACTATGCTCGTTACGTGGAAATCCAGCAGACTTTCTCACCGAATCCAGATAACAGAGCAATGTACGATGGCCTGTTCGATGCGTTCACGGATATTTACAAGCGAAATCGCTCCCTTTATCGGAAGCTCAACCGGTTCAGCAAGTAAGTGAAATACGCCAAAACGAAAGGGCTCCCTGCCAGACATGTCTCACGCATAGTCGTGGCCGCTCTGGAGTGCCGAAGATATGCTCTGCAGTGAGGTGTTTTCAATTTCTTGGAAGGAAAGGATCCCGTGTAGTTACGTCGACGGAACGGTTCGCGTGGAGGAGGCCGATGGATATTACGAAGCTGTTGAATACCCTGGGCGGAAAATTGCCCCGTCCTGTAGCCCGCTCTTTGGAAGCAGGGATGCAGAAAATTCCAGGGGTCAAGCAGAAACTGGATGCTGAGTACTCTCGGCTCTTGGAAGAGTTGGAACCTGATCTCAAGCCGTATCGCGGCAAAGCTCCGGAGTTCGCATCCCTCCCACAGCAGGGGATGAGCCGCGAGGAAATCCTGGACCTGATGCGTCGGCTTGACGAACCCGAGGAGAAACGATGGAAAGAGGGGTATGCTTCGGGGGCCGTGTACCACGGTGATCAGAAGCACGTGGAGTTCATCAACGAGATCTATGCCTTGAATTCCCAGAGTAACCCGCTCCATGCCGACCTCTGGCCGAGCACTATAAAATACGAAGCAGAGGTTGTAGCCATGACCGCCGACATGCTGAGCGCACGGGAGGCGCGGCGGATAGACCCAACTGCCCAGGTATGCGGTGTCGTAACTTCCGGGGGCACCGAAAGCATCCTCATGGCGATGAAAACTTACCGAGACCGGGCGAGGAAAGAGAGAGGGATCACCCGGCCGGAGATGGTCCTGCCGGTGACTGCTCACCCTGCCTTCGACAAAGCGGCCCAGTATTTCGGCATCAAGCCGATCAGGACTCCAGTGGGCCCGGATTTTCGGGCTGATGTGGAAGCTATGGAAAAAGCGATAACCAAAAACACAATCGTGCTGGTTGGATCAGCCCCCGGGTACCCCCATGGGATCATGGATCCGATTCCAGAGATGTCAGATCTGGCGCACAAACGAGGTATCGGGTTCCACACCGATGCCTGTTTGGGCGGGTTCGTGCTTCCATGGGCCGAGAAACTAGGATACCCCGTGCCAGTTTTCGATTTCCGGCTGCCCGGCGTCACTTCCATGTCGGTGGACACACACAAATATGGCTATGCTGCCAAGGGAACGTCGGTCGTGCTTTACCGGAATCCTGAACTCCGTCGATATCAGTACTTTGCCGCCACAGACTGGCCCGGGGGGCTGTATGCCTCGCCTTCTATTTCCGGGAGCCGGCCTGGCGGCTTGATCGCGGTTTGCTGGGCTGTCATGGTAAAGATGGGCGTCGACGGATATCTGGAAGCCACCCGTCTCATCATGAAAACGGCAGAGAGGATCAAACAGGGGATAAACGAAATACCGGAATTGCGCATCCTCGGCGATCCGCTGTGGATAATAGCATTTACTTCCGACGAACTGGACATCTACCGTGTGCTTGATGCAATGTCGGGAAGAGGATGGAGCCTGAACGGATTACAGTACCCTCCAGCTGTCCACATTGCCCTGACGCTCAGGCATACGCAGCCTGGAGTGGCGGAAAGGTTCCTGAAGGACCTAAGGGACTCCGTGGATTATGTCAAGAAGCATCCGGAGGAGAGAGGGGGCATGGCCCCAGTATATGGCATGGCAGCTTCCCTGCCTTTCCGCGGCATGGTGGATGGGCTTCTGAGGCGCTACCTGGATCTGTTGTACAAAGTGTGATCCATCGGCAAAGTTGTCCCATGCCTGCAATGTCGGGGGGAAAGAGCACGTTTGCGGACGATCTGCAAACGATCTCAGGCTGAGCAGGCATTGCATCCATGCCGCAGATGCCTTCGGATTCCGAGTGCCAACGGCGGGCGATGACGGATGAATTCCCAGCACACTAACATTTCTTCTTTGCGTAGGTACAGTTATTGGTGTAGAATTAGTAAATGCGTCTTATTCTCAACATTTTTCGACCATGGTAATGGCTCTAACTTGCGTTTTCTTGCAGCGTATTTATAATTGGGAGCGTATCTTACAGGAGGGGAAGTTCTTAGGATGGAAGAGTTGGCACAGCAGGGTGAAACCCTGGAAAAGGAGGAAAGCACCTCTCGCCCAGAAGAATCGATGAGTGCCCTAGTGAAGGAGTTCGATATGAACCGCCTCCACGCGGGCGATGTGGTGGAAGGCACCATTGTCAGCGTTCAGTCAGACGCAATCCTGGTGGACGTAGGAGTCAAAACGGAAGGCATTATCTCCCACAGAGAAGTCGAGCGGATGAGCAAAGAGGACTTGGAAGCTCTAAAGCCAGGGGAGAAGATTCTGGTCTACGTCGTGAGGCCGGAGGATAGAGAGGGGAATCTGATCCTCTCGATAGCCAAAGCCGAACAGGAACATGATTGGTTGGAGGCAGAACACCTGTACAAGGATCGGGAAGCGTTCGAGGCTCCTGTGGCGGGCTTCAACCGCGGAGGTCTTATCGTCAAAATGGGCAGACTTCGCGGCTTTGTGCCGGCATCACAGCTCGCGCCAGCACATAAGCCGAACGGGGATTCCAACGAACTGTGGAAGAGCCTTGTAAGCGAAAAACTTTTCCTGAAAATCATCGAGTTGGACCGTAAGAGGAACCGACTTATCCTCTCCGAAAGAGCTGCTCTGGGCGAATGGCGCAGGGCCCAAAAGGAAAAACTCCTCGAGACACTCCAGAAAGGCGAAATACGGCATGGTCGCGTCACCAGCATCGCTCCATTTGGCGCTTTCGTAGACCTGGGGGGAGCCGATGGCCTGGTGCATGTCTCCGAGATATCCTGGAGCCGGGTGAAACATCCCAGCGAGGCCGTGAAGGTCGGGCAGGAAGTAGATGTATATGTCCTCAACGTTGACCGGGAGAAAAAACGCATCGGCCTTAGCATCCGCAGGGCCATGCCGAACCCGTGGGATAGCGTGGTGGAACGATACGCCGTCGGCCAGGTGGTGGACGCAGTAATCACAAACCTGACGGATTTCGGTGCCTTTGCTCGGTTGGAGCAGGGGATCGAAGGACTTATCCATATCTCAGAACTGGCTGACCGCCGCGTCGACCACCCACGAGAGGTCGTGAAGCCCGGCCAGGATGTGACCGTCCGGATTATCAAGATCGATCCCAAGCGAAAACGTATCGGTCTCAGCATCCGCCTTGTCCCCGAAGACAAATATACTATGGTGGATTGGGACGTGGCAGAATCCCCACAGGAAGAGGAAGTTGTAACCGTGATGGAGGAGACTATAGCTGCGTCCCAGAGGCCAGAAAGAGCCGCACAGCCGGAAGAGCCTGCTGCCGAAGCCGAGGCAGAAGAAACTGCAGCACCTGCCGAAGCCAAGGCAGAAGAAACTGCAGCACCTGCCAAGTCCAAAGCAGAAGAAACTGCAGCACCTGCCGGAGCCGAGGCAGAAGAAACTGTGGCTCCTGCCGAAGCCGGAGCGGAAGAAACTGTAGCACCTGCCGAAGCCGAGGCAGAAGAAACTGCAGCAGTTGCCGAAGAGGAAACCATGGCGGCTGCAGGGGCCGAGGCGGAGGTTCCGGAAGCCGAAAAAGCCAAGGAAATCGCCAATGAGGCCGGGGATGCCGTACCAATAACAGCAGAAACGGAGGAAGCTGTCGAGGGCATTGCCGAAACAACGGCGGAGGAAGCCAGCGGAGATGCCGGGACGGAGACCCCGGTCGCTGAAAACCCCCCTGATGCCTCTGGCGACGCATCAGGGGCAGAGAGCACAGAATAAGCATAGCGGAGTTCTACATTGGACTTTTGACAATCGGGCTGCCCTGCCAGGCTGAGTTTTTCGCCTTGAAGGCAGGAAAGAAGGGGTGGTACATCTTGTGGT
>WFSD01000028.1 GCA_015486235.1 Anaerolineae bacterium | reverse complement strand
TTGTATCACGCGGCGCAAGGATGCTATTTTTCAGGACATCACACCGGGGAGATCCGCGGAGCACATCATTCTGAGCGGGGTCTCAAGAGCACCTGCTATGCTTGCAGAAACCAAGCGCAATTTCCCCAACGTACGTTCTCTGCGCTATCCTTTGTGGGGATGTCACTTTGTCTGTTTGATCTCAATGAAGAAGGAGAAAGAGGGCGAACCGCAACAGGTCATGCTGTTTCTGCTTGGCCTGGACCACTATATCAAGGTAGTGGCAGCCTTTGACGAGGATATCGACATTTATGACGACCAGGAAGTGCTATGGGCACTTACTACTCGGACTCGTGTCGACCGGGACGTAAAGATTCTGTCCAATTTGCTTATTAACGCCCTGGAGCCAACCGCAGAGAATTTACTGACTGGCAAAGCCTTGATTGATGCGACGATGCCCCTCGATAGCGATTTAAAGGTTTGCACAATCCCAGATGAAGTCCGCAGGTCTGTCCGGCGGCACCTGGGTTGTGAATAAAGTTCCAGAGCGCTTTGTAGAGCACAGAAGGAGATTGCTATGAACGTCTGGCGTGTCAATGTTCGTACCCAAACTTTGAGTCAGGAACCTGTCCCTAAGACCTGGCAACGCCTGGGGGGACGCGGCTTGCTGGCCCGCATCTTGCTCGATGAAGTCCCACCCACCTGTGATCCACTGGGCCCCAACAACAAACTGATTTTCGCTCCTGGCCTGCTGGTGGGGCATATGCTTTCCAGTTGTGATCGTATCTCGGTCGGGGCCAAGAGCCCCCTCACCAAGGGCATAAAAGAAAGCAATGCCGGCGGCCGCACCGGCTTGCAACTCGCTCACCTGGGCATCAAGGCCTTGATCCTGGAGGGTCATCGTGCTGAGTCGGGTTGGTGGGTGTTGCACCTGAGTGCCGATGGTGCTCGGTTCGAACGTGCCGGCGACCTGGTTGGTCTTGGTGTTTACGAAACCGCCTCCCGTCTGATCGAGCGATATGGCAGCAAAGTAGCCATTGCCCTCATCGGTCCTGGCGGCGAAATGCGCATGAGCGCCGCTGGCATCCAGAACCTGGACAAAGACCGCCAGCCGTCTCGCATCAACGCTCGTGGCGGGCTTGGGGCTGTCATGGCGACCAAAGGTCTCAAAGCAATCGTGATCGACGCCAGCGGGGGCAAGAAGCCGCCTATTGCCCACCTCGATCGTTTTCGCCAGGCTCAGAGAGTTTACATCAAAGCGTTGGTGTCACACCCCCAGACGAAGATATACTCCGACTACGGAACCGCCGCCATGGTCCCCATGTGTAACGGCTTTGGGGGATTGCCCACTCGGAACTTCTCTGCTGGCCAGTTCGAAGGTGCCGACCGTATCAGCGGCGAGACCATGCGCAAACTCTTGCTGCAGCGCGATGGCGAAGCCAAGACCACTCATGCTTGCATGGCCGGTTGTGCCATCCACTGTTCCAACACTTTCGCCGATGCCCAGGGGCACGCAGTCGTTTCCCCTCTCGAATACGAAACTATCGGCATGACGGGCTCCAATCTGGGTATCGACGATTTGGACATCATCGCTCGGATAAACCGCGAGATCAACGACCTGGGACTCGATTCCATCGAGATAGGCGCTACCCTGGGCGTAGCCGCCGAGGCAGGGTTGATGGACTTCGGTGATGGGAAACGCGCCCTGGAACTGATATCCGAGATTCGTCAGGGCACGCCGTTGGGTCGCCTCCTGGGCAGTGGTGCTGCGGTTACTGGTCGCGTGCTCGGTGTCGAGCGGGTACCAGTTGTCAAGGGCCAAGCCATGTCTGCCTACGATCCCCGGGCCATCAAAGGCACTGGTGTTACCTATGCCACCTCGCCCCAGGGCGCTGATCACACCAGCGGGCTCACGATCCGTGCCAAGGTGGACCACCTGGATGCCAAAGGCAAAGTCGAGCTCTCGCGCGGTGCACAGATCAATGCAGCTGGCTACGACACCCTCGGCGTTTGTGCCTTTGCCGGTTTTGGTTTTTCTGTCGCTCCTGAAACAATCCGCGACCTGCTTAATGCTCGTTACGATTGGCAGGTTGGCGACGACATCTTGCAGCAGTTAGGGCGCGAGACCCTGACCCTGGAGCGTGAGTTCAACCGCCGGGCCGGGTTTACCGCCGCTGATGATCGTCTGCCCGAGTGGATGACCAGAGAGCCTTTACCGCCCAATAATGCTGTTTTCGACGTGCCGGAAGAGGAGCTGGATAGGCTCTTCAACTGGTAAAAGCCATGCCATGAGCCGGAGGCATGTTTCTCGTTCATGGCGACTTTCCGGACTACCCGCTTGGAATATTAACTCCATCGGAGCTGAAGGAGAGAAAATGTTATGTCCAATAGGGAAGCGCAACCTTATTTGATGCTGGAACCTCGCTACAAGTACACGCGGGCGTTCTGTACAGAAGAGGAAATTCAACTCGCTGAGAGCATCCGCCAGTTTGTGAACAAGGAGCTCATGCCATACCGGCACGAGATGGAAGGAGGGTGGCATCACGACGAACAGCTTGCTCTCCAGACATTGCACCGGTTGTATGTCAAACTGGTACGCCTTGGGGTCACCAGGGCAAACCTTCCCGAAAAATATGGCGGGCTTGGTCTGTCTCCGGTCATGAGTCAGATGATAAGCGAGGAACTGTCGCGCGCGGACGCTGGCCTTTCTGCAATGGCCTCTAAGATCCCTTGGGTTGTTTCGTTTATGATGGCGGCCAAGCGAGATGACCTGCTGGAAGAGTTTGCACCGTTCATCACGGGCGGCGATGCGTGGACGGTATGTGTCGCTTTCACCGAGCCAGGAGGGGGAGCGAACCTGGAGGATCCCGCCCTGGAATTCCGGACTGTGAGGACTATCGCCCGACTGGAGGGCGACAGCTATGTCATCAACGGCCACAAGCTCTGGCCGGGATCGTCTGGCTCACCAAGTCACTTTCGCAACTCTTATTTGAAAGGACATCTTGGCTACTGGACCATCGCCACGACGGATCCCGCCGCGGGTGCCGATGGCCTTGGCATCTTTTACGTTCCAGCGGACGCCCCTGGCCTCAGCTTTTCCAAGCCGTACGAGAAGATGGGTTTCGCATTTGCGGACGAAAACACCGACATATGGTTCGAAGATGTGCGCATTCCCAAACGATATCGTCTCGACACGAAACGCGGCGAGGGTGCCAATATCATGCATGGGTACGTGGTTGGCTTTGGCCGCCTGGGCAGTGCGGCCAGCTTGACCGGGCTCTCGCAGGCAGTTCTGGAGATTGTTCTTGAGTGGAGCAAGCAGCGGGAGATTGCCGGAACGCCTTTGCGGGAGCGCTCCCTTTTTGCCGCGATGCTTGGCGAAATGTACCGGGCGATCGACCTCTCGCGGCAGTACCATCTGAGTGTGGCCTGGCAGACAATGTACCCCGAAATCTATGGGGAACCATGGTCCAAGGAAATGATGGCGAAATTTGCGGCTGCACGCTCATTTGCAGCGGATACCGCCGAAATGGTGACAAACCGCGGGATGGAGCTCATGGGCTCACTCGGCTACGCCTATGAAAGCCACATCGAGAAGTACATGCGTGATTTCAAGATCGCCAAGATGTGGCTGGGCGGAGCACAGCGGGATCGGCTGGATATCGCTCAGGGGTTGTATGGCCCGTTCAAATGGGCTGGTTTTGAGGAATGGGCGTCCGCACAACACTTGCCCAAGCCATCCTAGTCTGGCCCAGATTTTATGCGACCGAGAACGGGACCAGCCAGAACAACCCGAAATGACAGTTGGAACTCCCCGGCCCGACCCTGGGTGGCTATCCTACCCAAAAAGATCACCCCGGATCTTTGGGCAAAGGGTCAAGTCCGCGTAGGGCGGGCTGGCGGATTGACAAGAGGCAGCCCTCAGGATATCATTGCCAAACGCGCGCAATTTAGTTCGAGGGGTTTTGAGTGCCCCCCAAATTCGATCAATTTTAACAGGGAGGATGAGATGATCGACCTGACAATCAATGAAGAGCAGTTGGAGCGCACAGCACGACGGGCGCATGAGCGAGGGATCGTTGTCCCCACGTTTGCCCAAATGAAGGACCCGAACAAGATTCCCCAGAAGATCAAGGATCGATTGAAAGAGGTTGGGCTGTGGGACCTGCACCCACTGAACCTGTTCCGTATTACATGGAAGAACGAGCCGGTAAAGCACGGCGGTGGGTTCGATGGGGTGAATTATCTGGAGATCCCGCACGAGCTCACCGGAGTGCGGGCGCGAATCATCTCGCTTGTGGGAAAGTGGTTCCCCACCGGGTCACACAAAGTGGGAGCGACGTTTGGATGCCTCGTCCCACGGCTTGTGACCGGGCAGTTTGATCCCACGTTTCACAAGGCGGTGTGGCCGTCGACTGGGAATTACTGTCGTGGTGGGGCATACGATGCCAACCTCCTTGCGTGTGAGTCGATTGCCATTCTTCCTGAGGAGATGTCGCGCGAGCGGTTCGAGTGGCTTTCCCGGGTTGCCGGAGAGGTGATCGCTACCCCGGGTTGCGAGTCTAACGTGTGGGAGATTTTCCAGAAATGCAAGGAACTTCAAGAAACGCGCGACAACATCATGATTTTCAACCAATTCGACGAATTTGGCAACCATCTATGGCATTACGACGTTACCGGGCATGCGATGGAGGAAGTCTTACAAAAGGAGCTCGGCCCGGATGGAAACTATGCTGGGGTTGTGCTCACCAGCGGTTCGTCGGGGACTCTTGGGTGCGGTGACTATCTGAAAGAAGTATATCCCACGAGCAAGATTGCGGTTGGGGAAGCGAAACAGTGCCCAACATTGCTGTTGAACGGGTTTGGGGGGCACCGGATTGAGGGTATTGGGGACAAACATGTTCCGTGGATTCACAACGTGCGCAATACCGACATGGTAATCGACATTGACGATGAAGATTGCATGAATCTAATCCGATTGTTCAACGAGCCGGCGGGTCAGGAGTACCTGCGCAAGCAGGGTGTGACCAATGAGTTCATCGAGCAGCTGCCGCTTCTCGGGATATCCAGCGTGGGCAATCTGCTAGGAGCGATCAAGTTTGCCAAGTACTACGAGCTTACCGAAAAGGACGTGGTGTTGACCACGTTCACCGACTCAATGGAGCTCTACGAATCGAGGCTGCGCGAGCTCGAGGAAAAATACGGGCCGTATGATGAAATGCAGGCAGCAATCGACTATCATCGGCACTTACAAGGGATCACTACTGATTGGATGGCCGAGCTTACCTATTGGGACCGGCGGCGGATCCACAATCTGAAGTACTACACGTGGGTAGAGCAAATGGGGAAGACTGCCGAGGAACTGCAGGCGCAGTGGTACGATTTTCCCGGGTACTGGGACCGGATTCATGCGCTCGTTCCAGAGATTGATCGTCTGATCGAGGAGTTCAACGAGAGAGCCGGTTTGCTCAAGGAATTGTAGAAGCATAGTTTGATGGACACGGATGAGGTGCACTGATCTTTTCTTTCCTCCCAATTGTCATGGGAGAAAGAATAGGCTACGACTGTGATGAGTGAGCATTCCTGTCGGAATGACGAAACAGCGCAGGAGGGGATATGTACGGCTGGAGAGGGACTATTCTGAGGGTGGACCTCACAACAGGGGATATCACGAAGCATCCGTTGGATGAGTCAGTGGCACGGGATTTCATTGGCGGTAGGGGATTCAACTCGAAGACACTCTTTGACGAGATAAGACCTGGGATTGACCCCTTGGGCCCAGACAATGTTTTGTGTCTCGCTCCGGGGCCTCTCACCGGTACTCCCCTTGGGCTTACAAGCCGCCTGGAGGTCAGTACCCTCTCACCTTATTCCGGCATCCTGGGCGATGGGAACGCTGGGAGTTTCTTCGCTACGTTCCTAAAGCGCGCAGGTTACGATCAGATCGTGATAACCGGGAGGGCAGGCAGCCCGAAATACCTTTGGATCGAGGATGGGAATGTCGAGCTGAGGGATGCTTCAGATCTGTGGGGAAAGACGGCTTGGGAGACCGCCGACATACTTCTCGAAAGGCATGGGAAAGGGATCGGCGTCGCCTGTATTGGCCAAGCCGGTGAGAATTTGGTCAGGGTCGCATCCACTATCGTCGATAAGCATTCCTCCGCCGCTCGCGGGAGCGGCGCTGTGTGGGGCTCCAAGAACCTGAAAGCGATTGCTGTGAGAGGCACCGGTAAGGTGAGACTGGCCAACCCCGAGGAGTTCATGCAGCTGGCAAATGAGGATAGGGGGTTCTTCTCGAAAGATCACTTGCAGCACGAGGTAATTGCAAAGTACGGCACGCACATTGGAATCTTGGATTGGTGGCCGGGCTACAGGTACTTCCAGAAGTACCTCTCCCGTTATGAAATTCCGCCAGCTTTGACACCTGAGGCTTGGAAGAGGTACGAAGTAGGGAGGACGAGCTGTTATGGGTGCCCTGTGGGATGTAAGAATGTCTACAGGATCCCTGCAGGGAAGCGCGCAGGAGAAACCGGTTCGGCGCTTGAATTTGAATGTGTCGCCTACCTGGGCATCAACTGCGGCGTTTCGGACCCTATCGCTATAATGGAGATGGAGAACCTCGCTGATGCTTACGGAATGGATGTAATAGGTCTCGGCAATACGATTGCCTTCGCCAAAGAGCTCTACAGTCTGGGGATCATTACCGACGAGGACACCGATGGGTTGTCGCTTGATTGGGAGGACGCGGAATCCCAGATCGAGCTTGTCCATCGGACCGCGCTTCGAGAGGGGTTCGGTAACATCATTGCCGAAGGTATGTACAGCTTGGCAAAGATCGTTGGTAAAGGGGCGATGGATTACTGCTATCACGTCAAGGGGCTCAGTCGTGGGCCTCATCCGGCGGGTCTTTTTGCCCTTGCTCACGCGACCTCAACCCGTGGCGCCGACCACCTGCGAGGGAGGAGTTGGGCCTATGGAGAAAATGACCCTGAGGCCTTTCCGGAGCTGGTGAGGAAAGGCTTTATCCCTGACGTATCAAAAGACCCGGTGGGGGCTCTCACTGTCTCTGAGCGGGCTACGACCCTTACGGACGCGATCGGGCGTTGCAAAGGAGCGGTTAACAGCTGGGTTGCTGCCGTGCCGTTGGTGTGGAAATATCCACTATTGAGCGGGCTGGCAAAACTTCTCAGGGCGGCCACCGGCTTCGAATTCGGCGAAGCCGAGCTGGAAAAAACCGCGGAGAGGATCTACGCACTTGAGCGGGCGTTCAACGCAAGACAGGGGATAACGAGGAAGCACGATCGATTTCCTCAGAAGCCAGGGGAGAAGGGAACCCCGCAAGGTGAGGCCGAGGCGGAAAAATTCTCAGAACTTCTCACGGAGTACTACCAGGTGCACGGCTATGATCTTGAGACGGGAATCCCGACACGGGAGCGGCTGGAAGACCTTGGTTTGAAGTTCGTGGCCGATGAGCTCGAGGCTCACGGCCCGTATCAGGAGTGGGATGGCCCGCGTCTCTGGCCCCTTACACGGTATCCGCATGGAGGAAGACGCGCTTAAAAGCGGTCGGCACGAGCGGCTGCTC
>WFSD01000027.1 GCA_015486235.1 Anaerolineae bacterium | reverse complement strand
GGACAAACATGAACTCGAACGCTCAAGTCTTTCTCAACAACAGCACCACACCTGCTGCACACTTGCGACGTATTCTTGGGATTCACCTTGATGAGTCGAGCACCAGCTTTCTCCGCTTTGTACTCGAGCAGTTCAAAGAACGTCCCAAGCCCCGCATCGTGTGCAGACAGGGAGAGACTGCCATTCCTGAGCATGAACCCAAGCTCCAAGTCCTCAACGGCGATCAGACCAAAACGCCGCACCATCTCCGTTGTCCTCTTGTGCCAGAAGTCCCGACGCTGATTGGCGATGTGCTCGTGCAGCTTTGCAATTTGGTATGCAGTCTTCTACCAACGTGCCATCGGACAGTGCCAACAAACTCCTGAGCCCAACACCAATGCCTACTTCACCAGATGCAGGCACAGCATCAGAGATCTCAACCTCTATTGTCAGGAAGACGTACCACTTCCCAAGGCTGCGTTTGATGATAGCCGTCTTTATCCACTTACGCAGTGGTGCATCTCTTCAGGAAAGACCTCCTAGCGCACTCGCTATTCAATGTTGACTGAGCTAAAGGTTTCGCGGTAATATATCCCCGAAAGTCCCGAGCAGAGACGCTCAACTGGAAAGCCTTCTCAGACCCAGCAGGCAAGATCTTTTCGCCATCCTACTTCCTAACTTTAGTTCGCAGAGGAGTTGATGTGACAAAAATGATTTGGCGGGTCGAAGTAGTCAATACACTCCCAGAAGCTACACCAAAGGAACGGAGTTTGTTCAGCAAGGTGAGAGCGTCGGGTTTCTGGGGCGTGCAGGCGATTCGGACTGCAACGTTGTACTTTCTTAGCGGAGCGCTGGATGCAGCCAGCGTACAACGATTGGTCGAGGTTCTGCTCCACGATCCAGTAGTTGAAAAAGCTACATGGCAACGCTACCCCCCGAAAGGGGCACCTAATTACTCCATAAAACTACCTCCCTATCTAATCGATGTTGCACTCCTACCCGGAGTTACCGACTCCACAGTAGAGAATCTTCTGCGAGCTGCCCATATCATCGGCGTGGAAGGGCTAACCCAAGCAGCTACTGTTCACCGTTACCGGCTCTGGGGCGATCTCACCACAGAAGACCTGCAACAGATCGCCGGGGAGATTATAGCCAACCCCACTATTCAGCGTTTCTCCATCAATCAACCTCTCCCTCCTACCTTCATAAAAAAGCAACAACCAGATGGCACCGCCGCCGTGGTTCCGCTAATCAGGGCGAACAGGAGTGGTCTACTCGCCATCAGCAAGAAACGGCGCCTGGCTCTGAATCTGGACGAAATGCTTGCGATCCAGGCCCATTTCCGGCAGGAAGGGCGGGACCCCACCGATCTGGAACTGGAAACACTGGCTCAAACCTGGTCGGAGCATTGCGTACACAAAACGTTCAAAGCAAAGATCCATTACCGAGGCCCCGTAGGAGAGGAAAAAGAACAGCGGGAACTGGAAATCGATGGGCTGCTGGAGACTTACATCCAGGCAGCAACGGAAAAGTTGGCAAAACCTTGGGTGCATTCTGCCTTTGTAGACAATGCAGGGATAATCGCCTTCGACGATGAATTCGACATCGCCTTCAAGGTGGAAACGCATAACCACCCTTCGGCTTTGGAGCCATTCGGTGGGGCCAACACCGGCGTAGGAGGAGTGGTGCGGGACATCATCGGTGTCAGCGCCCGGCCCATTGCCAACACCGACTACCTCTTCTTTGGCCCAGAAGATGCCACCGAAGTGCCGGCCGGAGTGCTCCACCCTCGCCGCATCGCCCAGGGTGTGACCGCGGGCATTGAGGACTACGGCAACAAAATGGGCATCCCCACGGTCAACGGCTCCGTTTTCTACGATCCCGGCTACATCGCAAACCCGCTTGTCTACGCTGGCTGCATCGGCATCCTGCCGCGTGGTAAGCACCGATCTCTACACGAAGCACGCCACGGCGACCTGATCGTCCTGATCGGAGGACGCACCGGGCGCGATGGGCTGCGTGGTGCCACTTTCTCAAGCATGGGAATAGACCATCTGACGGCGGAAACTGCCGGAAGTGCTGTGCAAATCGGGAACCCCATCTACGAGAAGCAGGTCCTGGAAGTAGTGATTGAGGCCAGAGACCAGGGGCTTTACGATGCCATCACCGACTGCGGCGCCGGAGGCCTTTCCTCTGCCGTCGGCGAGATGGGGGCCAGAATCGGGGCGGAAGTGCAGCTCGCAGACGTTCCCCTCAAGTACACCGGTCTCCGTCCGTGGGAAATCTGGCTCAGCGAGGCGCAGGAACGGATGGTATTGGCTGTACCCCCCGAAAAGTGGCAGCGCTTTCTGGATATCTGTAGAGAACTGAGTGTAGAGGCTGTTACAATCGGCAGTTATGGATTGATTGAGGAGGGCGTGCCACGACTGCGCGTGCGCTACAACGAGAAAGTAGTCGCTGACCTGGCAATGCCGTTCCTCCATAGCGGCCTT
This sequence comes from Anaerolineae bacterium, assembly GCA_015486235.1. Classification (GTDB taxonomy): domain Bacteria; phylum Chloroflexota; class Anaerolineae; order S016-19; family S016-19; genus S016-19. Next base: position 12,546 of record WFSD01000027.1, on the reverse strand, counting down.
CCCCGCCGCCGTCTCGAAGCTTTCTGGCAACCGCTGGAACGACCAAACGACAGCAAAGAACGTAGCGCTGAACCAGCAGCACAGTCGTTGAGTGAGGCGCTACTGGCCCTACTAAACCACCCGAACATCCGCAGCAAAGAAGCGATCGTACGCCGCTACGACCATGAGGTGCAAGCTGGCACAGTGGTCAAGCCGTTTGTAGGCGCCTCCTCCATTGGACCGTCCGACGCCGCCGTCCTGGTACCACTGGAGGTGCACCGCCGTCGGTCCAATGAAAATCCTGTGCCCGGTGTTGCCCTCGCCGGCGGTTTCAACCCACGCCTGACATCCCTGGACCCCTACGCGATGGCATGGGCTGCGGTGGATGAGGCAGTGCGCAACCTGGTAGCGGTAGGAGCAGATCCGGAGCGAATCGCCATCCTGGACAATTTCAGCTGGGGCAACCCCAATCGGCCAGAACAATTGGGAGCCCTGGTACGCGCCGTGCAAGGATGCCACGACGCCGCCATCGCCTACGGCACACCGTTCATCTCCGGCAAGGACAGCCTAAACAATGAATACACCGGCCCCGATGGGGAAGCAAAACCTATACCAGGCACCCTGGTCATCTCGGCAATAGGGCTCGTACCTAACGTCCGCCGCACAATCACCATGGATCTGAAATCACCAAGCAATCTACTCTACATTGTAGGGGAGACACGCCCTGAGCTAGGTAGGTCTCACTATGATCCCCATGGGAGTGTTCCGCCTCGTCCTGACCATCGAACCCCGGGCGCAGCCAAGGCTCTCCACCGAGCCATCCGGGCCGGGATAGTGCAGGCGGTCCACGACTGCTCCGAAGGCGGCATCGGCGTTGCCGCTGCAGAAATGGCAATCGGCGGCCAATGCGGCCTCTCCCTGAGCCTACCAGCCATCCCGGTGTCTGGTACAGAGAGCCCGGATGAAATCCTGTTCAGCGAAAGCTTGGGGCGCTGGCTGGTGGAAATACGGCCGGAAGATCGGGGAACTTTTGAATCGCTCCTGTCAGGCACAGCACCAACTGCACCAATCGGTGAAGTACGCTCCGACAAACGCTTCCTGATCACCGGAGAGGGTGAAAAACCACTTATCGACCTATCTCTGGACAAGATCACAACCGCCTGGCGAGGAGAGAAGCCGGAGGAAATCGTCGTAAAAGCAGAGCCCTCCTGCCGAGAATACACCCCCGCTCCCACCACACTCGCTCCACCTCGGGTGTTGATCCTAAACGTTCCCGGCACCAACAGAGATCGAGAAGTGGCCTGGGCATGCGAAATGGCGGGAGGAGATCCAGAAATTGTCCATATCACCCAGCTCCTGAGCGGCGAACGTCGTCTGGAGGACTACCAGATGCTCATACTGGCGGGAGGCTTCGCCTATGGAGATGACCTGGGCGCGGGCAAACTTACAGCCCTTGACTTGCGTTACCGCATAGAAGAGCCCCTGATGCGCTTCATAGAGAGCGGCAAGCCGGTGCTGGGCATCTGCAACGGGTTTCAAGCGTTGGTCAAAAGCGGCCTGCTCCCTGACGTCGATCCGGACGCCGCGCACAGGGTCACATTAACGCATAACCTGTCAGGGCACTTCGAATGCCGCTGGGTACACCTACGACCCGACCCGGCAAGCCCATGCATCTGGACGCAAGGGATAGAAGGAACGATCACCTGCCCAGTAGCCCACGCTGAGGGTCGCTTTATCGCTGAATCACCGGAGGTGATCACTGCGCTCCAAACCAATCAGCAGATCGCCCTGACCTACGTCAACCCCTCCGGGGAGCTAGCAGACTACCCATGGAACCCGAACGGCTCACAGGCCAACGTCGCAGGCATCTGCAATAAGGCTGGCAACGTTTTGGGGCTCATGCCCCATCCGGAGGATCATATCGTCCCTGAACAACATCCACGCTTCCATCGCGGTGGCCGTGGCGGCCTGGGACTGATCCTGTTCCAAAACGGCATACGATATTCACGGAGCGCGTAACACACACTGCGCAACACGCGGAGGAGAAACATGTTGCCACTCAATACAATAAAAGAGATCATCCCGCTGGCAGAGGTCAACGTCCCCGGCTTCACCAACCGCATTCAGGGAAAAGTGCGGGATATCTACCTGTGCGATGGTTACCGGGTACTCATTACAACAGATCGGGTTAGCGCTTTCGACCAGGTATTGGGGCTTATCCCATTCAAAGGGCAGGTCCTGAACCAGCTTAGCGCCTGGTGGTACGAGAAAACCACCGATATCATCCCCTCCGCCATGGTCCTCGTACCCGATCCCAACGTGATGATTGTCCGAGACCTGCCGACGATCCCAATCGAGGTGATCGTGCGTGGATACATCACGGGCGTGACCAAGACTTCACTCTGGTATCTGTACCAGCAAGGAGAACGCCGGCCCTATGGGATCCCACTGCCCGAACGACTGCACAAGAACGCCCCCCTACCCCACCCCATCATCACCCCTACCACTAAAGCGGCTGGCGGTGGGCATGACGAGCGGCTTACACGGAGCGAACTGCTCAGGCGCGGCCTAGTACCAGCCGATTTGTGGGAGAAAGTCGAATCGGCCGCGCTGGCGCTATTCGAGCGAGGCCAAGTACTGGCTGCTCGGGCAGACCTCATCTTGGTTGACACAAAGTACGAATTCGGCATCGCCAACGGGGAACCGGTACTGATCGACGAAGTACACACTCCCGATTCCAGCCGCTACTGGCTGGCGGAGAGCTACAGCGAGCGAATTGCTCGAGGCGATGAACCGGAAAGCATGGACAAGGAATTCCTACGCCGCTGGCTGGCAGAACATGGCTACCGGGGCGACGGCAATCCCCCGCCGTTACCGGAGGAGATCGTAACCCAAACGGCGCTTCGCTACATCACAGTTTATGAACGGCTAACAGGAAAAACTTTCATCCCGGCAGCACAACCGGCAGAACCCCGCATCATCAAGGCGCTGCACGCATGGCACGAATCGAAATCGGAGGAGGGAGTACAATGCACAGGGGCATAGTGGTGATTATCATGGGATCCAAAGCCGATCTCCCATTCGCACAGAAGATCGCGAATGCGTTGGAGACCTTCAACGTTCCATTCCACCTTCGCATTGCTTCAGCGCACAAGTCAGTCCAACACCTGCTGGATATCCTCCGTTCCTACGAACGGCAGAGGGAACAACCACTGGTATACATCACCGTGGCCGGGCGTTCCAATGCCCTCAGCGGTTTAGTGGACGCTAACACGACTGCCCCGGTCATCGCCTGCCCTCCATACTCAGATCACTTCGCTGATACAGACATATTCTCATCCTTGCGCATGCCCAGCGGCGTGGCATCTATGGTGGTCCTAGAACCAGCTAATGCGGCACTCGCAGCAGCGAAAATCCTCGCCCTGAATGATGATCGGCTGACCAAGCAGGTGCAGGCCTTTCAAGAGAAGGCCACGACACAAATTCTTAAGGACGACAGGGAGCTTAACGGACATGGAGGGAAGAGATAGAAACCTACACGAAGAGTGTGGCGTTTTCGGTATCTACGCTCCTGGAATGGACGTGGCACGTGTCTCCTTTTTTGCCCTGTATGCCTTACAGCACCGGGGACAGGAAAGCGCAGGCATCGCAACATCCGATGGCCACCTTGCTTATCTGCATAAAGGAATGGGGTTGGTAGCCCAGGTTTTCAACGAGAAGAATATGCGCCCCCTGAAAGGTCACATGGCGATTGCACACAACCGATATTCCACCACAGGGACAACTTCCTTACGCAATGCCCAACCTTACTTGATCGAAACCCTACACGGGCCATTGGGCGTTGCTCATAACGGTAACCTAACCAACGCAAGTAGGCTAAGGCTGAAGCTCCTGCAACGAGGTGTCGGCTTGGTCTCCGGGACCGATAGTGAGGTTATTACGCAAATGCTCGCCTTCCCGCAAAATAGCAACAGCTGGGAAGAACGAATCTCTGCATTCATGGCCGAAGCAGAAGGTGCTTATTCTTTAACAATCCTAACCAAGGATGCAGTTTTTGGCGTGCGCGATCCGTGGGGCCTACGCCCCCTGGTAATAGGGAATTTCCCCAGCGGAGGGTGGGCGCTCGCTTCGGAATCCTGTGCCCTCTCCACCATTGGCGCAGAGTTGGTCCGAGAGGTAGAGCCTGGGGAAATTGTCCGCTTAGACGCCAATGGCGTCACATCAACCCAAGGACAGCCAGTAAAGGAGAAAGCGCTCTGTATCTTCGAGTACGTCTACTTTGCCCGGCCCGATTCCATCTTGGGAGGCCAAGCTGTACACCTAGTACGGCAACGGCTGGGGGAAGAACTGGCTCGAGAAGCCCCGGTAGATGCCGACATTGTCATTGGCGTACCAGATTCTTCAACACCTGCAGCTATCGGCTTCGCCAATGCCATAGGGCTCCCGTTCACCGAAGGCCTGACCAAAAATCGCTACATTGGCCGGACGTTCATACAGCCGGACGACCGGTTGCGCCAAATGGGCGTGGCCTTAAAATTCAATGCCTTGGATGCAAACCTGACTGGCAAGCGGGTAATTATGGTTGACGATTCCATCGTACGCGGCACCACAGCAGGGCCCCTTGTGCGACTCCTGCGACAAGCGGGAGCAAAAGAAGTCCATGTACGTGTCTCCTCCCCCCCAGTCCGCTACCCCTGTTTTATGGGCGTGGATATGGCCACCCAGGAGGAACTGATCGCCCACCGGCTGGACGTGGAAGGAATACGGAAACACATTGGTGCTGATTCACTCCACTACCTTAGCTACGAGGGATTGATACGGGCCGTAACCGCTGGTGCTTCCCAGCCGAGCTCCTACTGCACTGCCTGCTTCAGCGGCCGATACCCGGTGCCGCTGGACGAAACATGGCTGCGACAACGGAAAAGCCGAAAGGAATCATTTGAAACAGTACGGGAGTAGAGGCCGTGGAACACGAAACACACAACACGCAATACGTACTACGTGCTTCGTGTTGCGTATTGCGCATTGTGCACTTCTATTGGCTGCAATTTGCGAGGTGAACTATGAAACGTCAGATACTAATCGTTGGTAGCGGCGGGCGCGAACATGCGTTGACCTGGAAACTGAACCAGTCCCCCGACGTAGAGAAGATTTACGTTGCGCCAGGGAACGGTGGCACTGCGCAAATGGAGGGAAAGGTTCAGAACGTCCCAATCGCAGCCACCGATCTACCCGCCCTCCTGCGCTTTGCCCAAGAAAAAGAAGTGAACCTGACAATTGTGGGGCCGGAAAATCCACTTGCAGATGGCATAGTCGACCTGTTTGCATCTACAGGGTTACCTGTTTTTGGGCCGACCAAGGCTGCCGCTCAGATAGAAGCCAGCAAAGCTTTCGCAAAACAGTTCATGCAGCTGTGGGGTATACCGACGGCCAGATCCGTTGTGTTCGACGATTATCAGGACGCCCGAAGTTATCTGAAAGGGCGCGCTGAGGAGCCTATAGTGGTCAAAGCCAGTGGCCTGGCTGCGGGCAAAGGGGTCTTTGTCTGCCAAACGCGCGAAGAAGCCTTACGAGTGTTGACGCGGATAATGGAAGAACGCGCCTTCGGATCCTCAGGAGCTCAGGTTGTCATAGAAGAGATGCTTCAGGGAGAGGAGGTATCGGTCCTGGCGTTCAGCGACGGCACCACCCTGAGGCTCATGCCTCCAGCCCAGGACCACAAGCCGGCATACGATGGCGACCAGGGCCCTAACACAGGGGGCATGGGGTGCTATGCGCCGGTACCGCAGCTGGATGGCCCCTTGCTCAAAACAATCGAAGAGACCATCCTGCAACCTGCGATCAAAGGAATGGCTGCCCGTGGCACACCTTACATCGGTGTGCTCTACGCAGGGTTGATCATAACCCAGGAAGGACCAAAAGTTCTGGAGTTCAACTGCCGGCTGGGAGACCCGGAAGCGGAGGCGCTGCTACCTCTTCTGGAGACGGATTTCCTCCAGATCGCAGATGCCTGCCTCTCCGGTGGGCTAAGCGATATCGATATCCGCTGGCGCCCCGACAGTTCTGCAACGGTGATGCTGGCTTCTGCGGGATACCCTGGTCCTTACCGCAAAGGGCTGCCTATCGGCGGAGTTCAGGAAGCAGAAATGCTGCCAGGTGTTACCCTTTTCCACGCCGGAACCCGCCTGAAAAACGGGAAGCTGCTCACCAATGGTGGACGTGTTCTGGCAGTTACGGCGGTCGGCCCGAATCTTTCAGAAGCACTAACCCGCGCTTACGATGGGGTGGAACGGATCCGTTTCGAAGGAATGCACTACCGACGGGACATCGGCCGCCGGGGATTACGCCACCTGGGCATGACGTACCGACTGGCCGGTGTGGACCTCGACGCTGGCGAACAGGCCGTCGCCATGATCCGAACATCGGTGGAATCCACTTACACTCCAGCGGTTCTGGCAGGCATCGGTGCTTTCGGGGGCTTATTCAGCGCCAATACCCTCAAGGAAATGAACTCGCCGGTCCTGGTAGCCTCAACAGATGGTGTGGGTACGAAAACCGAACTCGCTGTCCGCCTGGGGCGACTCGCCGGACTGGGGCAGGATATCGTCCACCACTGCGTCAACGACATCCTCTGCCAGGGAGCAAGGCCCCTCTTCTTCCTGGATTACATCGCCAGTGGACACCTGCGACCGGAGGCGGTCGCCGAGATCGTGGGAGGAATAGCCACCGCCTGCCGTGCGCACGGATGCGTCCTCCTGGGTGGCGAGACAGCAGAGATGCCAGACATTTACCGAGAAAAATCCATCGACCTGGTTGGTACAGTGGTTGGGGTTGTGGAGAAAGAAAAGATCATCGATGGGAGCCGCATCCTCCCTGGCGACCAACTCCTCGGATTGCCTTCGAACGGACTCCACACCAACGGCTACACCCTGGCAAGGCGTATCTTCTCCCAATGGACCCTCGAGGCAATCCCGGAGGGCGCGCCCGAACCACTGGGTGAGATGCTGTTGCAGCCACACAGAAGCTACTTACGGCAGATAAACCTATTGCTCCAGGAGGGTATCGACATAAAGGGATTGGCCCACGTCACCGGCGGGGGCCTGGCAAGCAATTTGCAACGGGTGCTCCCTGCAGAGGTCGGTGCCACAATTCACCAAGGGAGCTGGCCGGTGCCATTCATTTTTGAGCTAATTCAGCGAGAAGGAAACGTCCCGCATGAAGAAATGTGGCGGGTGTTCAATATGGGCATTGGCATGGTGGCAGCAGTTCCTCCGGAGCAGATGGAAAAGGCACTGGTTCTCCTGGAAGGGGATGCTTTCCATATCGGTGAGATCACCGCTGGGCATGGTGGTGTGCATCTCGTACCGGCGTAACACGCTGTGCATAGTGCGTAAGGGGCATATAACGATGGTCAAGCGGCTGGTTGTGATGATCTCCGGCTACGGGAGCAATCTGCAGGCAATTATCGACGCGTGCCAGTCCGGGGAATTGTCGGCACAGGTGGTAGCTGTCTTCTCAAACCGGAAGTCGGCATACGGCCTGGAACGTGCCCGACGTCACGGCATCCAGGCAGAATATTTCCCCCTTAAACCGTACCGCGACCAAGGACATAGCCGAGAAAAATACGATGCTGACCTGGCCGCACGAGTTGCAGCGTACAGACCAGACCTGGTTGTACTCGCGGGGTGGATGCACATCCTTTCCTCTGAGTTTATCCGTCACTTCCGAGGCCGGTTAATCAACCTGCACCCCGCTTTGCCAGGCACTTTCCCCGGTACCGATGCCATCAGTCGTGCCTACGAAGCTTTCCAGCAGGGTAGGATCAGCCACACCGGCTGTATGGTGCATCATGTGGTGGAAGAAGTGGATGCAGGCGAACCGATAGCCCAGGCAGTAGTGCCTATCTACCCCTATGACAGCCTTGCAGATCTGGAAGCGCGGATGCACACAACAGAGCACCAGCTGCTAATCAAGGCTATCGCTGAACTGCTTGCAGATATGTAGACAAGCCAAGGCCCAAGGAAAAAGGACAAGGTTTTAGGAGTGCTGGTATCTGTGGTGCCGTATTGAGGAAGGGCAATGTCATTCTTCAGGGCGGGCACGCACAGACTACAGGTTGGGCCTGCTTCGAGCTCAGGACTCTTCAAGGTTGACTCCACTGAAAAAAGGCAGGGTAGAAATTCACGTTGTTTAGGAAATTTTGGTATATTTAGTTCATTATGTTCAGAAAAACCACTCAACACCAACAGCCAGCGCTGATCAGCGCCGTTGCGGAGTTGCCTGAGAAGCAGGGTCAACGTCTTGAAGAATCCCGGGCAAGCGTATCCTGCAGAGCTGTTGGTTGCTGGTGAGCGGTAATGTTGCGAGGTGTAGACATGACGAAAGAGAAGGGAGGCAGGACGGTACAGGTCGTTCGCTGGATAGCGAGGGCGTTTTCTGGACTCGTGGCTGCGTCGATTCTACTCATTTTCATCGGTAACGGCCTTGCCGAGGGTATAGAACCTGTTCTTCATCTATCAGTCCGTGAAGCCTTGATGATGGTCGCATTCGTTGCCGTGTGGTTGGGGCTGCTGGCGGGCTGGAAATGGGAACTCTATGGGGGGTTGCTTACGATCTTCGGGATGGTAGCCTTCTACCTGGTGGACTATCTGTTCTCGGGTTCGTTTCCAAGAGGGCTTTTCTACCTATTTTTTTCGTCTCCGAGCTTGTTGTTCTTCTATTGCGGGCTGCAGGCGAGGAAGGAACCAAATGGCAAGAATGCGTGACCGGCGCTCCTGCCCCACGCCACTTACATCTCCGGTCAGAGATGAATGGCCACTCGCGTTTTGCACCGGCTGCACTATTGCGTCCCCCGGATCGGAGGTGGAAGTCAATGAATTTTGATGACAATGCCATCAAGCACCTGTACGGCCAGTCTTCCAGGGTACCTTTGTTCTGGGAATTGGATGCACTGTTTGGTCGGGCCACTGAGAGATCGATCTATCGGAAACAGGCGATAGCAGCGTTAAACTTGAAGGAAGACTCCGCGGTACTCGACGTAGCCTGTGGCCCTGGCTTCAGTTTTAAGATCATCGAAAGCTACCTGAGTGAAAGAGGAAAGCTTGTCGGGGTGGACATTTCGTCAGGAGCGTTGAAGCTGGCGCGGAAGCGGGTGGAGAAGCACGGGTGGACGAACGTACAATTGGTGAACCAGAACATCGTGGACTATGACGCGGGGATACTGTTCGATGCGGTGCTCTGCACGTTTGCGCTGACAATCATACCAGATTACAAAGCCGCGCTGGAGCGGATGTTTGCCTTGCTGAGGCCGGAAGGCCGGTTTGCGATGATCGGGATGAAGGAAAGCACCTGGAAGATATGTCGTCTCTTCAACCCTTTGATGGGGATGATGAGTCGGTGGGCAGGGATCGAGTGGGGTCGTGATGTGGCGGGGTACATTCGTTCGAGGTGCAGAAGCGCGCAATATAGGGAATGCTTTGGGGGATGGTATTACATCTTGAGCACGACGAGCCTAGATTACAACCGGTGGAGCAAGGATTAGAGAGATGGAAGTCCCTGCTTGACCGACCGCGAAAACGGAGAGCTTTTCGGGACTGGACTTTGGCGTTTTTGATGATCAACAGACCGAGGCGTTTTGTCGGGGGGGGATGAACGAACGATGCCGGCCCGGCGATTTTCCAGTCCCTGGTCGGCCCACCCTGGTGTCCACTTTACGAGATCAAATTCGTCCCCAATAACAACCGATTGTCTCCAAGGATTTCCTCCGTCGCGCCGGCGGCCACCAACCAATGATCTTCTCCCAGCACGCAGACTTTGTCCGCCATGATCTCCGCTGTCCTCAGGTCGTGGGTGGCAATGACCACCGTCCTGCCATGCTCTTTCAGAGATAGGAGAAACCGCACCATCCAGTCAGCCGTGCGCGGGTCCAGGCTTGCTGTGGGCTCGTCCAACAGCCACACATCGGGGGAAAGGGAAAGCACTGACGCGATGGCGACTTTCTTCTTCTCGCCGTCGCTCAGGTTGTACGGCGGCCGGTCTGCCAGCGCGGATATGCCCAGTCCTTCCATTGCCTCCTCCACCCTGGAATCGACTTCGTCCCGCGGGATGCCGAGCTGCGCAGGAGCGAACGACACCTCGTCCCGAACCGTCGGCAGGAACAATTGAACGTCCGGGTCCTGAAACACCAACCCAACCCGTCGCCGGAAGCAAAAACTCCATTCCTCGTCCTGCAGCAACTTCTCTTCCAGCGATACCCCAAAAGCCCGTATCTTCCCGCGGGTGGGGAAGTAGAGAGCGTCCAGGAGCTTAAGAAGCGTCGATTTGCCGGAGCCGTTTGCGCCCAGGATCGCCACCGCCTCCCCTTCCGCCACAGTGAAAGTGACGTCTCGCAGCGCTGGCGCGCCTCCGGGGTATGTATAGGAGACCTCGGCAAGCTCGAACACAGCGTCGCTCATGCCGGTGTCACCGTCAGGGACAGGATCACTATCGCCAGCACCAGGGCCGCCCATGCCCAGTCGGCCACGGACGTGGAGAACTCGCCCCTATCCGGTAGTCTGGCGCTCCAGCCGCGGGATACCATCGCCAGATGGACTTCGTTGCTCATGTGGTAAGACTTCCCCAGCAGAGCGCCAATGCTTGCCCCCAGCCATTCGTGTTTCTCCCGCAACGTCGTGCTCCCCACAGTCCGACTCCGGCGTGCCAGGAATATCGATTCCACGGCTCGCAGGAAGAGGAAGATATAGCGATAGGTCATGCCCAGCACCAGCACGCCGATCTCCGGGAAGCCAATGGAGGAAAGTGCTTTCAAGAGCCGGTGCCATTCCGTGGTGAGCACCAGGAGCACTGCCACCGAGACAGATGTTGCCACCCGTAGGATGAATATTCCCGCCCCGTGGAGCCCTTGCTCGGTGATGGCAACTCCGGAAACCAGGACGAACACCGGCTTCCCCGGCGTCACGAAGTTGAAAATGGCCGGCAGCGCCACCACGCCGGCGAAAATCGGCACGAACAGCCACACCCGCTTGACGAAAAAACCGATGGGGATTCTGGATGCGGCGGACAGCGCCAAGGTTAAGAGGTACAACGCGGCCAGCACCGCCGGGTTTCGGGCGAAAGCGACGGCCAGGAGCAGCGCCAGGAAAGTCACGACTTTCACCCGCGGGTCCAGCGACTGCAGAAAGCCGGGCCTGCGGGCATACTCCTCGGCGAAAACGGCGTTGCGCATCGCCTCGGTGACATTAGCCAGGGTCTTGGAGACGAAATCCTGGCGCCACAGTCCCACACGTCGCCCCACAGTCGGGCATGTCCGAGGTATTTCCGGCACTCTCTCCATCACTTCTCCTTCGACACTAGGATCCTGCCTAGCCCCCAGGTGACGACGGCGATCAGCGCAATTCCCACCACGGCGGAGAGAATGTAGCCCTCGGTGTCGCCGAGGCCAGGGACAGCGTAGTCCGGCAGCGGGGCTCGCCAGAGTTCGGAGAATTTCGCCATGCCTGCGGGCACATAGCCCAGCATCGACTTCACCTCGTCGCTTCCCCACTCTCCCCATGCAGAACCAGGAGCAAGCAACCCCAGCGGGGTCAGCAGGGCGAGGACACCCAGCACGATCCAGAGTTTCTTAGCCTCCTTCATGCTGACACCTCCTTGCGGCCTCTAAGCTCGAGGATGTAGGGCATCACCCGTTGCAGAAACGCCACCACGCCGCCGGTAACCACTGCTTCAGCAACCCCGGCGGCGGTCAGGTGCGCCAGCATCATCGCCGGAACCGACTGGGAGAGGCTGTAAGGGCAGTAGAGCGGCGTGCCGTTGGCTGTGTGGAACAGCAACGGCTGCAGGCCCAGCTCGATCCCCGCTGCCAGCGCCGCAGCGTTGACCCCCACGTACCCGCCGATGGCCGCTGCAATCCAAAGCCGACGGGAGTCCTGAGATGCGCCGCGGGACACGAGCCTGTACACCCAGTACCCCACAAAGGGCAGGATGATCGCCATGTTGAAGACATTGGCCCCGAACGCCAGAATGCCCCCATCGCCAAAGAAAAGCGCCTGGATCAGCAGGGCAATGGAGACGCCGATGGTGGCCGCCCACGGCCCCAGCACGATCGCCATCAACGTGCCTCCGACGGCGTGAGCCGTGGTGCCTCCGGGCACCGGGGCATTGAACATCATGATGGTGAAAGAGAACGCCGAGAAAATCGAGAGCAACGGCACCGTGCGGCTGGTAAGCTCGCGTTTGATTTTCTTCGTGGCCGTGTACCAGAAAGGTGCCGACGCGGCGTACATGACGCCGCAGGTCGCCGGACTGAGATATCCGTCTGGAATGTGCATCTCACCCTCCTCGTATAACATGTTTGCCAGGGGAAGGTATCCCAGGGATAATGGCCATGCATCCAGAGTGGTCAGGTGGGCAATTCTACGTCCTCCGCGTTGCACCGGAAGGTGACTTCAAGCTTTAGACTGTTGCCCACGCCAAGTGGCAGTTCAAACTCGCATGTTGTTCCAGCGCGGCTCAGGGCTGCCGCCAGAGTTCTGATACACGAGGTTGTTGCTCCACTCGGTTCCCTGGAAT
>WFSD01000026.1 GCA_015486235.1 Anaerolineae bacterium | reverse complement strand
TGGCTTGCTTGATGCATTCCATGAGCAATCCTACCTGGCAGGAGGCAAGCGCCACCTGCCGAAAGCCAGCAGAAAGGAACCAATTCATGTTTCAACCACCAGAAGAATTGATCCAGTACGTGCGTCAGGCCAGGGAAATCCTGGTCGTTTCTCATATCGCCCCAGATGGCGATGCTGTGGGCTCCGTCCTGGGTATAGGGGCTCTCCTCAGGCAGATCGGCAAGAGCGTCGTCCTGGCAATGCAGGACCCTGTGCCGGACAGTCTCACGTATCTGCCTATGTCTGGCAGCATAACTAATGACCCGTATGGCAGCTTTGATCTGGTCGTTGGCCTGGACGCCAGTTCACCGGACAGGTTCGGCAATGTCTACCGGGAGGAATATGCTCCCCTCCCGCTGGTAGTCATCGACCACCACATCACCAACACGAATTTCGGCACGGTGAACTGGGTGGAGCCGAGAGCCGTCGCGACTGCCGAGCTGATTTTCGATCTGGCGAACACCATGAAAGCCAGGTGGACTGTGGAGATGGCTCTGCCGCTGCTGAATGGTCTGGTTACGGACACCCTCTGTTTCCGGACGCCAAATGTGGTGCCGAGGACATTGGAGGTTGCCGCCGACCTGATGAAGGCAGGAGCATCCCTGCCATTGGTCACCGAGAATGCCCTGAGCCGGAAGCCCCTTGCCGTGGTTCGGCTGTGGGCCAAGACATTGCCCACCGTGGATCTCCGCGGGAAGATCATTTACGCCGAGGTGCCGTACCAGGTTCGCCAGAGCGTTGGCGACACCGAAGGAGATTCGGGCGGGTTGGTCAATTTCCTGATCTCTGTCAAAGAGGCCGAAGTTGGCGTCCTCTTCACCGAAAGGGAGCCGGAGACGGTGGACGTGAGCATGAGGTCGAGGCGTGGCGTGGATGTCTCCCAGGTCGCGTTCCAGATGGGCGGCGGCGGACATCCCCAGGCCGCCGGATGTACGCTCAAGGGCCATCTGCCGAAGGTGCGTGAGACAGTTTTGAATGCCCTTGTCGAGTCCTTACAAGCCCAGGGGGTGATGTGAGAGTGCCGTTCCATGGCGTCCTGAATGTGGACAAGCCAAAAGGAATGACCTCCCACGATGTGGTGGCGAAAATCCGTCGGCTGGCGGGACAGCGGCAGGTGGGGCACGCAGGCACTCTCGACCCGATGGCAACCGGCGTGTTAGTGGTCTTGCTCGGGAAAGCAACACGCTTGAGCGAGTACCTGATGCGTGGCACGAAAATCTATCAGGCTGTGGTGCGCCTGGGCGTGGAGACCGATACATACGATGCCGATGGTGAGGTCGTTTGCAAGGGGTCGGTGCCTGAGCTAGACGAGGCAACGCTGGAGGAGGCGCTGGGTCGGTTTGTCGGCGAGATCGAGCAGGTTCCCCCTGCTTTCTCCGCATTGAAACAAAATGGAGTGCCTGTGTACCGCCTGGCGCGTGCAGGCAGGTACGTGAAACTAGAGCCTCGGAAAGTCACTATCGAATCCCTGGAACTGGAGGCGTGGGACCCTCCCGACATGACTCTGAGGGTGGCTTGTTCCTCTGGCACCTACATTCGATCGCTGGCCCATGATTTGGGACAGGCTCTGGGGTGCGGCGCTCATCTTGCCGGCCTGATCCGCCTGGCGTCCGGTGTGTTCACCCTGGAGGACGCCCATTCCTTGAGCGAGATAGAGGATGCCGCGGGATTGGGGGAGATGGGACGACTGCTCCTGCCAATGGATTCCGGCATTCGATGGATGCCCGCGGCGACTTTCGACGAGCGTGAGAAATGGCGTCTCCTCCACGGACAGCCTGCTCAAGCTGCCGGAGAACCTGCACCCATCGCAAGGGCGTACGACGCATCCGGGAATTTCCTGGCGCTGGTGGAGTTCGATAACGCCACCGGATTGTGGCGTCCAAGGAAGGTATTTGCCAATGCTTAGGCTCTACGACATGCCAAAGAACCATCACTGCCGAGACACGGTGGTTACCATAGGGAATTTCGACGGCGTCCACAGGGGACACAGACACCTGATCTGGCAGATTGTTCGGAGGGCCAGGGATCTGAACGCCGATGCCGTCGTCCTCACTTTCGAACCACATCCTCTTACGGTGCTCCGCCCGGATGTGCATGTGAGGCGACTGAACTCACCAGAGGAGCGGGCAGAGATAATTGCCTCTTTGGGCGTCGATCTTCTCATAACATACCCCTTCACGCCAGAAGTGGCTTCCGTGAGCGCTCGCGATTTCGTCTCCATGCTGCGGGATCGGCTGTGCATGGTGGAACTATGGGTCGGCCCCGATTTTGCGCTTGGGCGCAACCGAGAGGGCAACATCGAGAAACTGCAGGAGTTGGGACGTGAAATCGGGTTCGAGGTGAGACAATTCGAGCCTTTCTCGTGGCACGGGCATGTGATCCACAGCACTGATATCCGGCTGCTGGTAGCGGGGGGAGCCGTGGACAAAGCGGAGGACCTGCTGGGATATCCGTATTCCCTCGCCGGTGAGGTGGTACCGGGGGACGGACGCGGTAAGAAAATTGGGGTGCCCACGGCAAACCTGGCAGTGTGCTCCGGCAGACTTCTGCCTGCCAGCGGGGTTTACGTAGCCTGGGCGACTGTCGGCGACGGATCGCGGTACCCGGCTGTGGTGAATGTGGGCAACAGGCCCACATTCGACGGCGGATCCGTGACCGTGGAAGCGCACTTGCTGGACTTCTACGGCGATATCTACGGATGGGAGGTGGTACTGGAGTTTCGCAATCGGCTGCGATGCGAGCGGAGGTTCTCCGGCGTCGAGGCACTGGTAGCCCAGATACACCGGGACATTGAGGCTGCCAGGAAAGTGCTGGGCGTCCCACCAAAAGAGCCATCTGCTCCTGACCCGTTCTTCCACGAAATAGAGCACACAGCGGATTGGGAAATACAGGTTGTGGGACGGAATTACGAATCCCTTTTCGCCAACGCGGCGAGGGCGATGTACATGCTCGTCATGGCCCCTTTTGACAGGCCTGCGGAGACAAGGAGGGAGATCGAGGTCTCCGGACTGGATCGGGAGTCACTCCTGGTCAAGTGGCTGGGGGAGCTCTTGTACCTCCAGGAAACTCACGAGGAGCTATACACCCGATTTTGCATCCATCAGATAACGGATACGCACCTGGAAGCGGAGGTTCGGGGGGTGCGTGGGCGTTCTGACATGGCTCACATCAAAGCAGTGACCTACCATGACCTGAGCATCAGGCCGCGTCCGGATGGCTACGAGGCTACGATACTTTTCGACACGTGAATTTCCGACAAGCAGGGACCCAACATCTCCCTGGGTGGTTTCCCATCCCCCCTGATCGGATTCCGTCGCCCATCACGCCGGGTCCGGGATCGTAAGGGCGGCAAAACCGACATCTGCGCGGCGCGATGTCTTGCCGGTGGCATTCTTCTCCGCCGGCAAGACACGAATCCGCAGAAAATCAGTGCAGCGCCAGAGGGAGATAGACCACTGGATGGTGGTAGTCGATGATCACGCCGCACCCTTTGATGTCGCCCCCCACGGCCGGAAGGTCCCAGACGACCCAGTAGGCGTACTGCGTATTGTCGATGCTGGCATGGTCAATTGAATCGTCGATGGTTGCCCCATAACCGGCGGGAAGCTTACCCGCGGCGTAGGCCATGTCCTCGTAATTGCCTTGCCCCAGCTTGGTTCGCTGAAGGTGGGCCTTTGCCTCCAGGCCGAATTCACCGCGATTGTTATACCAGTAAAACGTCATTTTGCTCACCTTGGCGCCCTGTGGCAAGTGCACAGGAGCCAGATACCAGCCGTAAGCGCCACTAGCACCGTGGTTGGTGAAAAGATAACGGCCATCGTTCTTGTAGTCATACCCACCCTCGAAAGGCGTGAAAGCCGCGGACGAGATCGACAGGAGGCCGCCGCT
>WFSD01000025.1 GCA_015486235.1 Anaerolineae bacterium | reverse complement strand
TTTCCCAGGCCTTGGCCCACTCGGCGTCACTGGCGGTTCGCAAAGCCACGTACCCGCGTGTCGCAGCCTCCCGGGCCACATCTGTTGCTGTCTGCATGGGGTCAGTGGACTCGTTGTTTGTGACTATCCCGACGAACTTGTCCACTACCAGGTAATCACCCGCATGTAGTACTGCCCGCCGCTCTATAGCAGGCTGTCCATCGGCGTCGCAGGTTCCAATAGTCCAGGGAATGGTGCCAGACATGCTTACTGTTGCCACCATGGCTAACTCGATGCCAGTAGACCGGGTACGCGCGTGGAGCCGGACTTCGTCAGGCATCTGCTCCTGCTCGACCAACTGCCAATGGAGCAGGCCGGTGTTCTCCACGTGGACGTTCAGCCCCGTGCGTAGCCGCAGATCTGCCTGCCCTTCGACCGCTCGAATTTGTGCTTGCACGGCAGCAAGATGGGGATTGGCCAGGCTGGCAAAGCGCTCGAAATGGATGTCAACCACCGGGCCGTCGGCAACCGGCTGCCATCGTACAGTCCGGGATAGAACGCCGGTGCGCAGATCCAATTGTCGGCGGTAACTCAGCACCTTACCTTTGTTCAGTTGAAAACGGACACCATTGATCCAGATGTCCACCCCCCACCAGTGGGGAATGTTGGCCAGCTCGGTAAAGTTGACTGGCCTGTCATCCCACACTCGATGGACAAAGGAGGCTGGCCTGTCGCCGGGGTAACCCTCTTCGAAAGTGCCGCGCACGCACAGATAGCCGTTGCCGACCGTAAACATTGTCTCTTTTTGATGCTGACTAGCGGGATCGAAAGTTGGCTCGGTCACAGTCCAGGAGGCTGCCTCCAGCGCGTTGCGGATGTCGGCCAGCGTGACACCATCAAGACTGTCGAAGCGGGCATGCGCATGCCCGACCCGCTCGTCTGGCCCTAAACCGATAGACCACATCCCGGCCGCCAGCGCGGCGTCGATCCCGGCTGCGGCATCCTCGACCACCGCACAGTTACCCGGGGACACGTTCAACATCTCTGCTGCTTTGAGGAAAAGATCTGGTGCTGGCTTGGGGCGCCCGGTGCTGTACCCGTCGGCTATGGCGTCCAGCAGGTCTTCGATGCCGAGGGCAGCCAGCACAGTTCTGGCATTCTTGCTGGCCGAGCCGATGGCGATTTTGATCCCGGCTGCGTGGAGCTCCTGGAGCAGTGGCAACACTCCCGGCAGCAGATCCGCCTGCGTTACCTGCTTCAGCATGGCGACGTAGTAGCTGTTTTTGCGCTCCATCATCTCGGCTATTTGCGCCTCGGTTGCCTGTCGGTCACCCAGGATGATCTCCAGCGAGGCGCGCCGGGACACACCACGCAGCCTTTCGTTGATCTCCCGATCGAAGGGCAGCCCTTCCTCATCGGCCAATCGCTTCCAGGCCTGGTAGTGATATTCAGCAGTGTCGGTAACGACGCCATCCAGATCAAAGATGACAGCTTGTAGGTTCACAGATTACTCGCTTTCCGGCAATAGATGTTCCGCGGTATCGTCATCACTGGCCTCACTCCTCATACAACACGACGCTGGAGGCACGCACGACCAATTCAGGTTGCAACAAGACATGGGGCTCGGCGAGAGGCCTCCCCTGCACGATATCCACCAACATGGTTATCAAACGCTCCCCCACTTCAGCGATAGGCTGGCGCAAGCTGGTTAGCGGTGGACGGAGGAAGCGGGCTATCGGAGCGTCATCGAACCCGGTCACAGCCAGGTTGCGGCCGGGCTTCAGCCCCGCGTCCCAAGCGGCATTGATCACGCCCAGTGCCATGAGATCGGTGAAAGCGACAATCGCGCTGGGCCGGCGATCCGCCGGTTGATTCAGCAGCCGCCATGAAGCAGCGTAAGCGTCGTTATGGGAATTCTTGACCCGCTCGATCCAGGCAGGATCCACCGGCAAATTGGCTGCCTCCATAGCTTCCATGTAGCCGCTCAAGCGGTACTGGCCGCTTAGCGATGTTTCGGGCCAGGCCAGACAGGCAATACGTTGGTGCCCCTGTGCAATCAGATGCTGTGTGGCCATGCGCACACCGGTTTTCCCGTCCACGTCCACCCAGGGGAAATCCCAGTCTGGGTTAGAACGGCCAAAGGCCACAAACGGGAATCCGCTGTCCAATAGACTACGTACGCGTTGGTCGTTCAAATTGGTGTTGGAGAGCACAAAACCATCCACCTGCCCGGTCAGTATCATCTCTGCGTAGGCGGCCACTTCGTCCTCGACGGTCGGGAATGGGAACGTTAGCACGTGATAGCCATGAACCGCCGCCGCTTCGGCCATGGCCTGCAAAAAACGGTCCAGGATGGGATTGGAGTAATCAGGCGGGCTGGGACGCCAGGAATAGCCAAATAGCCTGGTTTCGCTGGCCTGCAGGTTGCGCGCCGTGATGTTCGCGCGATAGCCCAAACGTTTGGCTGCCTGGAGCACGCGCTGACGGGTCTCTTCACTCACAGGACGGGAGTTATTCTGTACGTAAGAGACTGTCGCAATGGAGACGCCAGCTTCTCTGGCGACATCACGGATAGTCACATTAGACATTTTAAACGTTTAACTCCTTTGTCAAAAATAAAAGCCTTCAAGGTCTTGCGAAGGAGGCAAGTTTAGCCCCAGTCATCCTTTCCAACAAGCGCCGTCCGGCTGGTGTGCTGGTGGTGAGCCCCCTACTTGGGGCTGATCCCCGTCAAAAAAGCGCCACGGCGAGACCAACTGGCTTTCCACCATGCGACTTCGCGCAAAGCTTTGGCCGAATGGCCATTGTTCCCCCAGCATCTGACTTAAACGTTTAACTAACAATATTGTAGCATGAAGGGGGTGCTTTGTCAAGAGGTGAACTGGCCGAAAACGAAGCAATTCCTGGGGACCCGTAGGGTCCCCAGGAATTAACCTGCCTTTCGGAGAGGTTCTCGTCAACCCCTGGCAAGCCACAGCACAAGCCCTGTATCGACTGTGAGGGCGAGGGCTCCCAAGGGCGTTCCCCGGCCTCGATTTGCTTCGAAGTCCCTGGCCTTTCGACATGAGTTCGGACATCGTCTCTTAGCCGGAGTGAATCGGTACGGGTGCAGCATGCTGCACCCGTACCGACCGAATGTTGCCTTGCTGTTACTACTCAGCTTCCCCAGCAGTAGAACGCTGATAGGCGCTGATTCTCGCTGATCTTTTCTTGTTCATTTGCTTTACCTACGGTACCTGCGTTCGACTTGTTCAAGGCTGAACAGTTATGCCTTGCTAACGATGCACCGCTACCTGCCGTGTCCGAACTGCCGTCTGAACTCCAGGCATTTGGTTGCGGCCGGAGGCTGCGTCATGGTATACTAGTATTGTAGTTTACAGTTTAGGAGGAACGAGAGAAAATGCTTCAACCTGTGAGGAAAGTCAATCTTCCCAACCTCGTCGTAGAGAGGATCAAAGAGCTCATCGCCGAAGGGGAATTGAAACCTGGTTCTCAGCTCCCAGCGGAGCGCCAGCTCACTCAAGAACTGGGAGTTGGACGCAGCACTGTCAGGGAAGCAATAAGGGTTTTGGAAGCGTTAGGCATTGTGGAAGTGAGACCAGGGCACGGTACGTTTGTGAGGGAGAGAACCGAAGACATCACGGACACTCCTCTTGGTTCCTGGCTTTTATTACATAGAGAAGATTTACTGGAGCACTTTGAGGTAAGACAGGTGATCGAACCCGGCGCTGCCTATCTAGCCGCTCAGAGAGCCACAAAAGAAGACATCCAGGCTATGCGTAAGACCTTGGAAGAGATGAAAGAAAAAATAGACAAAGGAGACCTTGCCGGGGTAATTCTGGCAGATAGCAGTTTTCATCACAGAATCGCCAAGGCTACCCGTAACCGCACGCTAATGTATCTCATGGATACCTTTGTGAAATATCTCAAGGAGGGATGGAAAGCTACTCTCAGGATCCCCGATAGAGCTCAGAAGTCTATTCCAGAGCACAGGAAAATATTGCAAGCCATTGAAGAAAAAAATCCTGAGGCCGCCAGGCAAGCCATGGAGCAACACCTCAAGAATGCTTTGGAAGACCTGAAACGAGAAGGATTATTCGATCATGTCAAAGCGAAATAATCGTGGTTCCTCCTTGTTTTTCCATAAGGACCCGCCACCACTGGCAGCCGAAAACAGGGTTTCAGCAGACCAGTGGTGGTGTCAGCTCGTCGAAATAGCTTGATCTTAACCGGTTCGCCTCCTTGTCTCTACTCTTCATGCATGTACTTGACTTGGAACTCAGAAATCTTGTCGAAAGTCTCTTTAAGAGCCGGGTACGCGCCCTTGTAAACTGGATAGAGCTGATTGTACATTTCCGTAGCCTCAGGATTCGGTGTGAATCGTTTGGATATCTTTACCAGTTCGGCCGCCTCCTCGTAACTATTCCAAATACCCACACCAACGCCTCCTATGATAGCCGCGCCGACCGCCGTTGCCTGCTGCGGGTTTGAAACGCGTGCGAAAGGTAAGTTATTCACATCCGCATAGATCTGCATCCACAGATCATTTAGCACGCCGCCGCCGATGGCACGTATCTCGTCCAGGCTGAAAATTGGGACATTGACTGACTCGAACAACTCATACAGCCACCGAATATTGAAGCAGATACCTTCGTAAAGCGCTCGCAGGAAGTGCCCCCGTTTGTGCGGCAAGACCCCACCCAGGTAAGCGCCGCGGGCATTGATATCAAAGTGTGGAGCGCCACCGCCGCGCAAATAAGGTAGGAAAATCATGCCGTCCGATCCCGGGGGAATCTTAGCCGCTTCATTGGTCATTACGTCGTATATCTTGGCGCCAAGTTTCTCGGCCACATAGTCCTCAAGGCTGTAAAAATTATCTTTGGCCCATTGTTGGGCGATGCCGCCAGCCGCTGTGATCAGTACCAAATGATATGCATTGGGCCACGGAAGGCAGGTACTACAATTCATTTTCACCTTCGGATCTGTACTGGGTGACTCCCGGAACACGCCAGTCCAGTTAGCGGAGCCGATGTACGTGTAGGCCATGCCAGGTTTGACGACGCCTGCTCCAATATCCGAGCAAATTACGTCCCCAGAACCCAAGCAGACTGGCGTCCCAGCCTTCAGCCCTGTGACCTCAGCTGCTTCGGGCGTGATATAGCCCATAATGTCGTGCGATTCAAGGACATCGGGGATCTTATCCATGTCAATTCCGGCCGCCTTGAAAATTTCCTCCGAAAGCTTGCGTTTCTTGATGTCCATATACGCACACATCGAGGCATCGCCCCACTCTGTCGCAAAGTTGCCGGTTAGCCGTTGAGCGATGAATTCCTTTGCTTGCAGGAATTTATAGGTCTTTTTGTAGACTTCCGGCATGTTATCCTTTATCCAGCGCAATTTGTTGATCACATGGAGCTCAGACTGCCATCCCACTCCATGGATCTTGTAATAATTATCCCGACCCCCAAAGTACTCGTGAATTCGATTTGCCTGTTCACTGCTCCGGCAATCTGCCCATATGGCAGTGCGATCTACAAGTAACTCGCCCTCCTTACTCACCGGAGTTTGGCTCATCATCTGGGCACTGAAACTGACCACTGCTATATCCGCAGGGTCGATTCCACTGGTCTCAAGTGCTTCCTTGGTACTCTCAACAACTGCCGTCCACCATTCTTCCGGACGCTGCTCGACCCAGTTCGCACGTGGATAATACTGCTTGAACGGGGTATACCCGCTGGCTAGGAGCTCAAGATTCTCGTTGACGATAACCGCCTTATTGCCAGTGGTACCTAGATCGTGGACAAGTATGTACTTACCGGCCATTTTGGACTTACCCTCCTTTATCTCTCTTCGTGAACTTTCTCTATCGCTCTTTACCATGTTACATTTCGGTCCCTTCGGCCTGTGCAGTGCCTGCGAGGATATGTAATTTTCCACAGTAATGCGAATACGTCTTCGAGCTCGGCGGGGCTGTGACGCAGGCACGTCCAGGGTGCCGTCTGGGCGGCCGCGTAGGCCCGCCCAGACGGCAAACTCCATCACACAAGCAAACTGAGATCGAATCGCCCGCCATCTCCGTTTGCTATACTGCTAGCGTGAACATAACTCATGACCTACATCCTATTGTGACTATCTGGGGTCAAGACGCATCTGGCTTGCCTCGAGCGGCAAGAGCTAGCGACGCAAGCAATGCAACAGCGCTCGCAATCGCGCATGTCCACCAGCCCACATTCCACAAACCTGCTCCACCCAAGATAGTCCCAATAACTAATGGAGAAATTGGGTCAGATATGTTCCCGATACCTCCAACAAACCCGGTCCCTGCAGCTTCCACGTCAGGTGTATATGCTACTGAAGGTACAGCCCAAAAAGCTGCTTGCGGCCAGGAGTTACCAAATGCAGAGAGAAGGGCTACGAAATAAAATGCGCCGAAGCTCACTGGAGCGAGCAACGGCAGAAGGGCTGCTCCGACAACGGCAATTATGAACCCGACAGCCATCGTCATAGATCTCCCTTTCAGCTGATTTTTCATTTTCGTAGCAAACACATCCGATATGGAGCCCCCAATCAAGGCTGCAATAATGTACCCAATGGATACTGCAGTCATCAAGTTGCCGACTTTTGTTACATTATACCCCATGCTAGCCCCATAGATCGGGAGAGTTGATAATAAGCCAAACAGCATCCAAGTGCTTCCTAGCATAATCAGGGAAAGCAGCCATGTTTCGGGCATTCGCAGCATCTTAGAGAATGGCGAAGGGCCTGTTGTGGACTCTTCCTTAGTAACAGCTGATGTCTCCGGAGCTTGTGCAGGAGCAGTTTTTACAGTTACATACCAAATGGCAGTTACTACAAGCGAGATCAGCCCAAGCACCCAGAAAGATGCCCGCCACCCCATTGAAGGTATGACATGGCCAACAATAACGCCACCGATTCCACCGCCAGCCAGGCTACCTCCGAGGAATATCCCGGAGGCGAGCCCTATCTGCTTTCCTCGCACCCACCCCATAGTCGCTACGACGAATGCAGGCCAAGACATAGAGGCAAAACCCTGGATGGCCTTGAGCACTAACAACAATGTATAATCGCCGATGTATGGAAACAGGAACTGAGGGACAAGCAGACAAGCCATCGCCAGAACAACAGTTTTCTTAACACCTATTTTACCAATAACTGCCCCGCCCACGATAAGCCCCACTACCCAAAAGATCATTCGAACCGTCTCCCCGAACATAACTGCACTCTGGGTAGAACTTAGTGCTTTAGCAAGCTGGGGCGATGTCATCGAATACGAAGTCATGGTAGAGAAAACGGTAAGCGACCCAATCGTGCTGATAATCGCTACCCACCACGCGTATCCGGACGAACTCCGCTCTTCCATTTTTGACCTCCTTAAATGTTGTTGACCTCCGCCAATTGCCAACTCTGTGCAAAACCGACGCATCACTACCGGACAATCAACTCATGTCATGTTTGCATTCACCTCCTTCCAGCTTCCCCAAGGGAAGAAACACAGGTTACCTCATCCTTTCCTCCCTGAAATCATTAACCCACTTTGTTAGTTTCACAAGGAACAGGTGCCTTGCTTCCCGGATCTCTTCCGGAAGCATCGCGATCAGCTGTGCTTTTATTTCCGAACCGTTATCACCACAATCCCACACCTTATGCGTACCAACAAAACACAGCGGCATATCGGATACGCCATCCCAATGTTCTGTGGTATAGAATCCCAGGTCTCTAAGAGGGGGATCAATCGTAGCATCAAGTGTAATCCATCTACCACCTACCAGTATTTTTATGTAATTGTGGAAATCCACGACATCGGTTGTCTCCAACATGTGCACCAGTTCATCAGGGAAGTTGACAATCCCGTAGGTGTCGTCCGGGAACCACGTTAGGTCCTTCCAGCGCTGCAAACATATCATGTCCTTCGTCTGCACCCCAATCCCTTTGTATAGCTCTCTTAGCAGGAAGTTCTTCCCTGAGCATGTCCCTTTGTTCTGCTCATAAACGTCCTTTGGATCCCTGGAACCAATCTGCCCGAATGGTATGTCCCTCACCTTCTCGAAAATTCTGATCACTTTCTGATCGAAGCTTAGGCTACCAATCCCCCATTCTGCCAGAATCTTGCTCCTCAAACCGTCATCCACTGTAATGCCTCCTAATATAATCTAAGAATTTGTGCGCAAGCATATTCGCACATTCCCGAAAGCCACAGCCTGACTGTCCAAGTTATGCTTTCCATATCATCCCTATAACCAGGACCAAGAGATATCCCATTCACCGAGATCCCCCTCGGAATAACATCCCTCGCTATCGACGTCATCATCCCCGTGATAGCACTCGAGGAAGCACACTCATAGATAGATCCATTCCCGGTAAGTCCCCCCTCTCCTTCGCCCTCCCCGGTATACCCTGTAGTAGTATTCACAAAGATCACCTTTCCCGCCTTCCTCTGCATCATATATGGGACAATTGCCTTCATAGCAAGGAAGTAACTCAGCACCCAGTGATTAAGCCATCTATCCCAAGCGTCCACACACATATCGTTCTCGTCTATCCTTTTCCTCTCTTCTTCAAAATAATATGTACAGATCAGACAGTCTATACCACCCAAGCTATTATTGATCTCAGCCGCGGCTTTCTCAAAGCTCTCCTCGCTGGAGGATGAGACTGTCCTGTAGACGACCTTGGCCCTAGAGCCCATTACCTTCTCTACAAGAGTATCCTCCTTATAAGAATCAATATCTACCAGACCAAGATTGATACCACTCCTGGCAAGGAATTTGCCTATCCCTACGCCAACAATGCTATTCGCCCCAAATATTACACAATTCTTACCTTCATACTCTTCCGTTGATTCTTTCACCGTGTCTTTCCTCCTCTCATCGCAGGTACGTGATTCCACCGTCTGCAAGGATGACTGCCCCGCTAACACCAGAAGGAGCGGTCGAGACGAAGTACGCATATATGTCAGCTACCTCTTCCGGAGTGATCATCCTACCAGTCAGAGATTTTTTGTGCATCGCCTTGATGCCCTCCTTGACATCTCCCCCCCTGCTTTCTATAACCCTTCTTATCATTGGGGTATCCACGTGTCTCAGCGCCAGGGCAAATGTCAATATACCGCCTTGACTGTATTTCATTGAGAGATACTTCGTAAGGCCAATAAAACCAGCCTTCCCTGCAAGATACGGCGATGGAATCCCTGAGGAAGACATCGGAGCTGCAGTGAAAATAATCCTACCCCACCCTTTCCGTTTCATGTAAGGAAGTGCTAAAAGCGTGCAATACATAGCACCGGAAAGGTCCACTTGAATTGTTTTTACGAAATCCTCATACGAGATGTCAGGAAAGTGATGAGACTTCAAGGGGCCATACACCGCCGCATTGTTAATGAGTATGTCTACCCCGCCCTTTTGTTCCGAGATGCGATCATACGTGGCCTTGACTTCTCTCTTGTCTGATATATCACACTCTGCAGGTGCAGCTCTTGGCATCTGGTACCCTGCGTTTATGCGATCCGCGACTTGCGTCGCTCCCTTGATGTCACAAACATAGACGAACGATCCCAACGCTGCAAGCTTCTCGCAAATGCTTGCCCCAATTCCACCTGCCCCACCTGTAACAAGAGAGACCTTGCCTTCCAAGTTCATTTGTGTGACCAATGTGCTTGTCTCCTTATCTTTATGTTCTTGTGTGAACTTCCTGCTACTGATCAGCAGACACTCTTTAAGTGAAGGGAAGCTATCCGCAAACAATGGTTCCTCATCCTCGAGGCGATAAGCCAGCAAGGATAAGCTCTAACGAGAACGCCGCTTGCCCTCTGCCACAGAATGATTAGAGATACACAACATACCATCTGCTGGTCTGTCCACCGATCATTATACATCAAAAATACGACATTGTCAAGTACCATATTTGGGCTGGGAGAGCGAAGTAATTCCTGGGGACCCGTAGGGTCCCCAGGAATTAACCTGCCTTTCGGGAGGTTCTCGTCAACCCCTGGCAAGCCACAGCACAAGCCCTGTATCGACTGTGAGGGCTCCCAAGGGCGTTCCCCGGCCTCGATTTGCTTCGAAAGCCCCCCAAGGGCAGGGCTTTTCAAACCAAAGAGCTAGGATGATCTTCTCGAGTATGGACAGTCATCCAGGGTCGGGCCAGGGAGCTCCTGTAGAGGGGAAATCGAAATCAGCGAATCAACAAGTGAGTAAATCAACGAACCTCGCCCACTCGTTGATTCGCCGATTGCGGACAAGACTCCTCACTTCGTAGAAGCTCGGACCGGAATGGCGTAGAACAGCGAGATATGGGTAGTCACCGAGTGAAACTGATGTTCAGGCGAGTAGACAGGAGCCTTCAAATTGGTAGATTGAGAACACTAACCGGACTTTTCGCTGATTTTGGAGATGAGTTCCTGGAAAAGCAATGCCTCCCGCCGCTACATCGTCATCCCAAACCGAGGCGGTAAGGCTGGCACTGCCAAGCCATCCGCCAAGGGTTTGTGTTTTTATCATCCGGCGCTTGCAAGCGCCAACACAACTCCCTTTTCGGATTCAACGATGGGTGCAGCACGGTGCGCCCCTAGAGCAAGCGTTTCTTCCCGTTTGAGCAGTGCGACGCGCTGTGGAGTTACTCGCATTTCCCGAACCCTTCCGAAAAATCAGCGAAATCTGCGCTAACCTTCAACCGTTCATGAAACTTCTGTTTGGCGATGGGATCACTGCCAACAAGGCGGAGCTTTCCTCAAGCCATCCCAGCCCAAGTGCATCCAGCGTTTCTGGCTTTGGCACACCCAATTCGTCCCAACCAGCTATTTCGTAGTACCGTCTCACCGCGTTGGCGATTTCTTCCTCGCCCAGCTTTGTCCCATCCGCAGCACCTCCGACCAGCGCTCTGAGCATTCGGCGGGAAAGTCTATCCTCTTCCGGACCAATCCCGTGTCGAACATTGAACATGCGCATCATGCTGATCCGCCGGGCTCCCAGCTTCATCAACTCGTCTGTTGTCACATCCCAGCCAGTGGTAGCGCGGGCAAAGTCCACCAGGTCTTTCGGTCCGAAGGGTTGATCCCCGACACCAAAGACGAACTGGCAGACGTTCAGGATGTCCATCGCACTGTAGAAGTATTGAGCCCGTAGGGCAAAGCGAATTTTCTCATCATTCAGGACGTTCATGGGTTGCGGCCTGGTGATCCCAAGTTCAGCAAGCCTCTCAGGGCGTTCTTTCTTCAGCCTGGGACGGTGGGATGAATCGTGAGCCGACGGATTGTGATCCGCGCCGAAAGCGTTGACAGCGTAGATCACGCCCAGCGATCGTTTGATCTGTGGCATGTGTGCCGGAGCATCCCGTCTCTTTACCTGGGCAAGCAATTCCTCCGCCTCCGGGCCGATGGCCCTGGCTGCACGCGCAGGCCCCTCTGCCAGAAGATCGCCTATCCCTTCGCGGGTCAGGGTCAAGGCCATGAGACGGAGCATGGAAGCTGTGTCACCGAAGTGAGGACGCAGGCGTTCTAGGCCGTCTTCAAGCCTGCGCCGAATGAATCCGTTCTGATACGCTTCCATCGCCCACGCCACCGTAGCGCCGCAGGAGATGGTATCTACCCCATATTTGGAGCAAAGCTCGTTTGCCTTGGCGATGGCTCCCAAGTCGCTGACGCCGCAGTATGAACCGAACGCCGCCAGAGTTTCGTACTCCGGGCCTCCGTACCTTGGATCTACTTTCCACGGGCCGCTTTCCACTTTCACCACAGGTTTGCAGGCGATAGGGCAGGCGAAACATGTCTCCATTCTCTGGAGGATCGTCTCCTTCATCCGCTTGCCGCTGGTGTAATTGTTCGTCAGAAGCCCACCAGTGCTGTTCTGGTAGCTCAGCGTTCCGGCGGTGCCGTAGGCGCTCAGGGATTGTGCCCAGCGTGATTGCCTTATCCGATCCATGGTAATGGCTATGAGACGTTTGATTCCCTTCGGATCTGCCACCGCTGGCTTGCCATGCCCGCGCACGGCGATCGCTTTCAGGTTCTTGCTCCCCATGACCGCCCCCAACCCGGCACGACCGTTAGCGCGGTTGGCCATATGCATGATCGCCGAAAACCGCACCATCTTCTCGCCCGCGGGGCCGATTTCGGCAATCTGGATCTGCGGGTCGCCCAACTCCCGACGGAGGATGTCCTCGGTCTCCCCGGTGACTTTTCCCCAGATGTGCTCTGCTGGACGCAGCTCCGCTTCACCATCGTGGAGCCACAGGTAAACCGGTTTTGAGGCCTTTCCACGGATCACCACGGCATCGAACCCAGCGAATTTCATCTCCGCGGGTAGAAAGCCACCGCTCTGGGAATCACCAATGGCACCAGTCAAGGGAGAGAGGGCCGTGACCGTAAGTCGGCTGTTTCCGGCCACGGGCACTCCGGTCAGTGGGCTGATGGCAAATATCAGCACATTCTCCGGACCAAGAGGATCGGCACCAGGCGGGATCAATCTCAAAGCATGATAAACACCCAATGCACTGCCACCCCAGTACAGGCGATACCATTCCTCACCGGGCTCTTCTGTCCACAGGTTTTTGGAGGTCAAGTCGACATGCAATATCTTGCCGACATATCCGTGTCCAGGTTTCATTTGGGTGAGTTTTACTTCGATCGATGCAGACATTGCCATCTCAGATATTGGGGATACCTGTCCCACACTTTTCGTGTTGTCCGCGAGTCATCCCGACTTCCCGACCCGGATGGAGTACGAACAATCCAGTCACAGGTTCCAACATTCGTCTGCCCTATGAGTTCTTGATTGGTAACCACACCTGCTCGCGCGGCAGCTGCGCCAGGGACGACATGGCTGAGGGATGTCGGCTTGCCTCAGAACTCCCTTTTGCTTCTCAGGATATAAATACATATAGAGAGCGCCAGCGTGACTAACGCCAATAAACCTAGCTCCCACAGGAGAAAGGAATCATTACTTTGAGAGCTAATCGCACTTGTCTGCTCTAATTTCACGGTTACTACCAACATCCTGCGGATGGCCGCAATGATGCCTACAACCAAAAACGGATCGGCTATCAGTTTGTGCTGGCTGATGGAAATCTCAACGGTATGGAGTATTTCCATCAACATCATGACCAGTAAAAGGCATTGCAACAGCTGGAGCACGTTGTCGTGTATGTTAGCATTGATGTTGATTATGAAGCGGAAAAACCCAAATACCAGCAGAATACCGGCTGCAAATATCAACACCGATATTGTCGCGTAGTAAACAGCACTTTCCGATTTATCCAAAATGGAAAGCATACGAGGTTGCTTTTGCGAGCCCGTTACGTTGTCAGTAGATCCCCGCGACACCATTTTGCGCTCCATACACGATCTCTCCGGCAGCCCGACGTTGCCACAAGAACGCTGGCTGTTTTTGCACAGGCCAGTCTGTCGGAAGTACTCTCGGCTTGCGCAGTACGTTGGCAAACAAAATTTCGAGATGTTAACAAATCCGAGGGAGTAAATCCCCGCTTAGCGGTCCAACAATTCGTTGCGCACCCAACGCTGTCCTTAGCACCACGCGCCCTGGATGCGACTCCACCACCTCGCCTATCTTCACCGATTTCTGCCCCACAGGATGCGCCCGCATTGCTTCAAGAGCCGCATCCCCTTCCTCGGGAGGCACTATCGCGACAAATGTCCCCTCGTTTGCCACGTAGAGGGGATCCAGCCCCAGTAAAGCACACGCCCGCTCCACGGGTTCCTCTACCGGTATAGCATCTTCATCCATCTCAATACCTATGCCAGAAGCCGTAGCTAACTCGTTTAACACTGTAGCAAGTCCGCCTCTACTGGCATCCCGCATCACATGAACATGAGGCGCAGCCTCTAGCAAATCTTCCACAATACCGTTTAGAGGGGCAGTATCGCTGGCGATTTCCACGTCGAACTCCAGACCCTCTCGCAGGGTCATTATCGTGATCCCGTGGTTGCCGATGGGGCCGCTGAGGATCAGCACATCGCCAGGGCGGGCGTTGCCAGCGTCGATGTTCCTGCCCTCGGGAACGATGCCAACGCCAGCCACGGACACGTAGACGCCATCTCCTTTCCCTTTCTCCACGACTTTCGTATCGCCACCGACCATTTGAACCCCCGCCTTTTCAACAGCTTCTGCCATGGATTCGGCAATCCTATGCAATGTGTGAACCGGCAATCCTTCCTCAATGATAAAAGACACCACCAGCCACAGCGGTCTTGCGCCCATCATCGCCAGGTCGTTCACAGTGCCGTAGATGGCGATTTTCCCTATGTCACCTCCGGGGAAGAAAAGGGGATTCACCACATGGCCATCTATGCTAAACGCTAGCCTGCCGCTCCCGACGGAGAGAAGGGCAGCATCGTTCATTCGATCCAGAATCGGATTGCTGAATCGCCTACCAAAAACCTTCTCTATGATCTGTTGTGTCATCCGTCCGCCAGTGCCGTGGGCCATCGTAATGCGTTCTTCTTTGGACATCAACACCTCCTGATTATCAGCTTGACCGCCCGTAGAGGTAATAAGCGGAACAAGCGCCTTCATCCGAGACCATGCAGGGTCCTTTGGGGTGATCGGGAGTGCATGCTTTGGCAAACAAAGGACATTCTGGAGGTTCGACAATGCCCCGCAGCACTTCACCACATCGGCATCCGGGTGGCTCTCGGGATGGCACCTGCGGCATAGAGAAACGCACTTTGGCATCATAGTGAGCGTACTTAGCACGGATGGCCATCCCACTGAGTGGCAGCACCCCAAACCCGCGCCAATCGGCATCGGCCACCTCAAAGACCTCGTCCATGATCTTTAGCGCGGCTAAGTTACCCTCCGGGAGCACTGAGCGGGTATAGGCATTTTCCACCGTGGCAACGCCATCCACAACCTGACTAACTAACTCGTGCACTGTGAGCAGAATATCCACCGGCTCAAACCCGGATACCACAACTGGCATGTTATATCTCTCTGGCAGGAACCGCCAGGCATCCGAGCCGATGATCGTAGCAACATGACCTGGGCCTATAACCCCGCTGAGTCGTACCTCCCCACCATTGAGGATCCCTTTCATTGCCGGGGGGGTGTATTTGTGCATGGAAAAGACCGAATAATTCCTGAGGCCCAACCGCGCTGCCTCTAGAATTGAAGCGGCCACTCCGGGAGCAGTGGTCTCAAATCCCACGCCAAGAAATATGACTTCTCTATCCGGATTCTCCACAGCAAGTTGAACTGCGTCCAATGGAGAATACACAATCCGCACATCAGAACCGCTGGCGGAAGCCTCTTGCAAAGTGTAAGTCGTCCCAGGAACGCGTATCATGTCCCCGAAAGAAGTCAATATCACATTGGGGATGCGAGAAAGAGCGATTGCCTGGTCGATATCTGCCTGGGAAGTCACACAGACCGGGCATCCCGGCCCGGAGAGCAACTTTACTTGAGGCGGCAATAACTGTCGAATGCCAAATTGCATGATGGCGTGTGTGTGACCTCCACAGAATTCCATGAAAGACATCGGTTTTGTAGCCATTTCCGCAATTTCATCGAGAAGTTTGCGCGCCAGAAGAGGGTCTCGAAACTCATCTACGAACCGCATAGTTCACTTTTCGCTCCTCCTCCCCAATTCCAACAATCGAGACGGGCTCAGGTCCCCCATTTTGGAAACCAACTCAAGTGTCAACCTGGCCTCTCCAGGGTCTACTTTACCAATGGCGAAGCCTGTATGGACCAGCACGTAATCTCCTACTCTGACATCCGGCATCAACTGAAGGCTAATGGTGCGATGGACACCTCCAAAGTCGGCTTTTGCCCTATCGTCTTGAATTTCTAGAATTTTTGATGGTACTGCAAGGCACATACCACCCTCCTTGTAACCAGTTATGGCACCAACATCGAAAAAGCTTTGTCAATAATATGATGACTCCTTTTGCTGAACAATGCTTCACCGCATGGCATGCAGGTTTGCCCCAAGGAACCGACTACCCTCCAGCGGCTACTACTGCCTGCCCCAGCGAAATGCCTCCGTCCCCAGGCGGAACCAGGTGATGCGTGTAAACCTCGAACCCACGCCGCCGCAGACCCTCCACCAGTCCTTCCAGAAAGATCCTGTTTTGGAAGCAACCTCCGCTTAGAGCAACCTCATGAACACCAAACTCCTGTCCCAGCATCTCTACCGCCGCAAGTGAGAGCTCTATCATGGTCAGGTGGAAACGTGCCGCAACCACGGTGGCAGACGTTCCCGAGATGAAATCCTCCGTTGCTGCCCGGAAGATCGCCTCGGTTGGCAGCATAACCTCTGAGTCAGTCTCCATCGGCGCAAGAGGATACGGCGAGACACATGCCGCCTGCGCTGCCAGGGTCTCCAATTCGATGGCGGCCTGACCCTCGTAGGTCGTGCGGTCGCACACACCTAGCATGGCCGACACGGCGTCGAACAGCCGCCCGCAACTGGAGGTCATTGGCGAATTCAGCCCTCTCTCCACCTGGGCGAGGATCAGCTTGCGTTCTATTTCCGGCACACGCTGCCAGAAACCCAGATCTTCCGGCATCTCACCAAAAGCCTGCTGGAGCAACACCAGCGCGATCCGGTACGGATTCCGGATCGCCAGATCGCCACCGGGAAGCGGAAATGTGGAAAGATGTCCAATCCGCTTGTAGCTGTGCAAATCCGCCAGCAGGAACTCCCCGCCCCAGACCGTGCCGTCGGGGCCATACCCGGTCCCGTCGAACGCGAGCCCAATCACCGGTCCTGCTACGCCGTTCTCTGCCAGGCAGGATGCGATATGCGCGTGATGGTGCTGTACCTGCACGCGGTGGGCACTCCCCATACCGGGCAGGTTTGCCAGCGCCGCCTCCGCAGCCTCGCTGAAATCGGGATGCATATCGTAGGCCACCACCGTGGGATGGAGTCTGAAAAGCTCCATGAACCGCCTGGCACTTTCCGCGAAGAACTCCCACGTGCTAAGGTAATCCATCTCACCGATATGCTGGCTCAGGAAAGCGTAGCGGCCATCCAGCAGGCAAAAAGTGTTCTTCATCTGGCTCCCAACCGCCAGCACCGTTACGGGCGATTCGAAATTCAACATGATCGGATACGGCACGTATCCACGGGACCGCCGGATGGGGAAAGCCCCAAGTCTGCTCGGCATCCACACACTATCGTCTATCCTGTTATGAATGGGACGGTTATGCCAGAGGTAACCGTCCACGATAGAATCGAGCTTTTCACGCGCTTCCTCGTTGGTGCGGGCGATCGGCTCATCCTGCCGGTTGCCACTGGTCATCACCAGGGGACGGTCCGCATCTCGAAGCAGGATGTGATGTAACGGCGTGTACGGAAGCATCACACCGATTGTACGTTGCCCTGGAGCCACGTTCGGTGCAATGCTGTTCCCCTGCTTTGGTGTCAGGAGCAAGATCGGCGCCGCAGGTGAGGTAAGCAAAGTCTCCTCCTCTGGCGAAAGTTCACAGCATTCCCGAACCGCGTCCAGGTCCTGGATCATTATCGCCAGCGGCTTGTGTGGGCGCATTTTCCGTTCCCGCAATTTCAGCACCGCGTTCTCGTTGGTTGCGTCGCAGGCAAGGTGAAATCCACCCAGCCCCTTGATTGCCAGGATCGCCCCCTCTCGCAACAGCGCCGCTGTCCTGGCGATGTCATCGACAGCCGCCTTTGGTACTCCCGACTGCCATTCCGGCTTCACCTCCAGCCACACCTCTGGACCACATTTCGGGCAGGCATTTGGCTGTGCGTGGAAGCGGCGGTTCATGGGGTCTTCGTACTCGCTCCGGCACTCCTCGCACATGGGGAAAATCGCCATGGTAGTGTTTGGACGATCGTAGGGAAGCGACTTGATGATGCTAAACCGTGGTCCGCAGTTGGTGCAGTTGATGAACGGGTACCGGTATCGTCGGTCGCTGGGATCGAAAAGCTCCCGCAGGCAGTCCTTGCAGGTGGCTACATCTGGCGAGACCAGCGTGAAGCCGCTTTCATCCTTGCTTTCGACGATTACGAAATCATCCGGAAGGTCGTGGCCGTCCGAGGAAAGGGTTTTTCGACTGATGTTCGTTATCCGCGCCAAAGGGGGCGCTTCCACACCAAGGGAGGCCGCGAAGCCGTCCAGCGAGTCGACATCGCCCAGAACGCGGATGTCTACGCCCTGGCTGCTGTTGCGGACCCAGCCTCGCAGGCCATATCGCTTCGCCAGCCTGTAGACAAACGGCCGGAACCCGACCCCTTGCACGATGCCGTCTATATGGATATGTTCGTAACGAACGAATTCTCTGTCCAATTTTCACCACGTCAGTTTGCAGGTCGAGCCGTCTGGCTCGACCTGGGCAAGCACGCGACCGGGCAGGCACAAGGCCTGCCCCTACAGGGCGAGGTACAAATCCACCTGCTCTGTAAGCCACCGAATGTAATCGTCCAACCCCTTGCCTGTCTTAGCGGATACCGGGAAGAATGCCAATCCAGGATTAAGCACTTCTACCCCCTTGCGAAAATAATCCATGTCGAAATCGAAGTACGGCAGCAGGTCGATCTTGTTCAGGAGGACAGCTTTCACGCCGCGGTACATTTTGGGGTATTTGTACGGCTTGTCGTCCCCCTCAGGCACGCTCGCAATGAGCACATCTAAATGAGACCCAAGCTTGAAACTGGCAGGACAGATCAAGTTACCTACGTTCTCGATGATGAGAAGGTCAACTTCATCCAGATTCAGTTTCGGGAGGGCCCCAGATAGCATTACAGCATCCAGATGGCAGGTTCCGCCAGTGTTGATTTGCACCGCGGGGATGCCATTGGAGGCCATCCGGTCGGCGTCAATGGTGGTTGCAACATCCCCATCCACGCCGGCCATTCTGTAACGGCCCTGTAAAGCCTGAACGGTGCGCAGGATGACGCTTGTTTTCCCAGCACCAGGGGATGCCATGAAGTTAACGGCAAACGTCCTGGTGGAATCAAAGATCCCTTGGTTGGCCTGGGCTATCCGGTCATTAGCGCCTAAAATATTCTCAACGACAGGTATAGTTCTTGTGCTCATAACTCTCCTCTGTTTTCTCGCGTTACACGTTGATATGTCAGCGATCATTCCTTGGCACAAGGCGACTTCACTCCACCTCTATGCTTTCAAAACGTGCCTCGTCTCCGCTCACTATAGAGACGCGAGTGCTCCCACACTTGGGACATGCAAGATGCTCGCCATCTAACTGGTACTTTGTTCCACAGTCCTTGCACTGAAATACTACAGGAAGACGTTTGAAATGTAATTTCGCGCCTTCGGCGATTGTCCCCTCGCTTATTATGTCCCAGTAAAACTGGACAGATTCATCCACCATACTGGATAAATCACCAATTACCAGAGTTACTCCCACAACACGCTTGGCTTTGGCTTGCTCGGCCTGTTCTAAGGCTATTTTAAGAACGCTTTCGACAAAAGGCAATTCATGCATGTCAGACTTACCCCCATAAATAGCACCATTCCTTTCGCTGCTTTCTTCCTCGTCGCAGGCCTGTTCAACAGCATCATGAGCTGACGGGCCCCCGTGCGACCGCCTCAAGTAGCATTCCCACCACCGGCTGCACAGCCTTCTCGACATCATCGCTCATATCGCTGAAAAGCTCGGTATCTACCGGCTGACATCCCACCAGCAAGAAAACCGGATCTATGTACGCCTTCAGATAATGCACCAGAAGCTTTAGAGGTAACCGATGTACCGATTGAAGCGAACCAACCGTATCCTCCGGATCGACGATGGCCACCTCGCCGGGATTGCCCCCGAAGTCTATCGTGTCCACGAAAATGACGTGGGACGGGTCTACTGCAATAATCTTGTCGGTGTACTTTTCGGGCACGCCCTCACAGTCCAACACGACCACACTTGATCTTCCCCGGAGGCGATCTTTCAGTTTCCTTGCTACGACGGTACCAAATGCATCGTCTCCTCTTTCAGGATTCCCTATTCCGCAAATGACGCACTTCCTGCATTCTTCGAGAGTTTTCCAAAACCTTTCCAATTTACTCTCCCGTCAGGCATTTCGCAAACTCGCAATCATAGCGTCGCAAGTGTGAACCACAAAAAGCGCCCCTATCCCTCTGGGACGCTTCCACGTTCTCGATGTCGAAGACGCGACTATTGGAACCCCCTTCTGCCGAACTGCCAGGTTACCTTCCATTGAGAACATTCTGCAGGCGAGGGGAGGTCTTGTAGATTCTCCACCCTATGACACGCAATGCATCAACTCTCTATTATCTCGATTGTGCTCAGATACTGGACATAGTGCATCGAGACTTCTGGATCGGTCATCTTGCTAAGAAGCCCGGCGAAATAGTTGCCCCTATCATAGGCGATCTCGTAAGCCTTTGCAATATCAAGGTAAACGGCATGGAAACTGTCGGCATCTTCCTTTATGTAAAGCTCAAAGGCCACCGGACACCCGTATTTCCTCTCGATTGGTTCCTTGATATCTTCGATGAAGTCTGCGAGTCTGTTAAGCTTAACAGGATCGGTGGGTTCCTCGATGATCACGAATACATCAATTTCATCAAGTATGCCCTTAAGATGAGCTCCATAGAAAATCACAGAAAGCAGATTGTCACCGTAGTACTCCATAAGGCGCTTGACTAAGGCAGCTTTCTCTTCTCGGCTGTTGCACATGTTACCTCAATCTCAGTATTTTGAGTTTTGCGTCGCCCTCGAGCTCTTTAGCAGAGTTGAGGAGAAGCTCTTTATCCTTCTCCGGGAGCCGATCGATCGGGATGAGGGACAGATCAGGGAAAGTCAGGTCTATTTCGGATTTCTCTGTTGCGAGGCTTTCCTTGATTATCCCTACCGCTTCCTCGCTAAGCTCCCCAATCTCCTCCAGTATAGCCATATCTCCCGCAAAATGTCCCAAAGATTGAGACACGTAGGGAGGGTTACGGTACATGAGTTTCAGTAAGTGCCACGTGCTTTGCTTCGTAGGCATCTTTCAGTCTCCAGTACTCGTTCTCCAAGAATTTCATCGAAAACTTCATGCGGGAGTCTGTCTCTTTCAAGAAGTAGCTTGTAACCAGAGCATGAAGTTTTTCTT
This sequence comes from Anaerolineae bacterium, assembly GCA_015486235.1. Lineage (GTDB taxonomy): Bacteria > Chloroflexota > Anaerolineae > S016-19 > S016-19 > S016-19. The sequence continues at coordinate 23,368 of WFSD01000025.1, read as the reverse complement.
TTGGGTCTTTCGCCCCATTTGCCTCTCCTGCCATTTCCATGAAATCTTCCAGAACCCTGTCTCTATCGAAATATCCAATGACTTTCTTCAAGGACTCCCGTAAGCTCAGCCTGATGCGCTCTGCTATAGGATATTGGAGGAGCTTGAACTCCGTCTCCCTGTCCGTGTAATGTTCTCCTTTCACTCTTTTCTCTTTCATCCCTAAAAGCTGAGCTATTCCAAAGAGTATTTCCTCAGGACTCGGGGGGCAACCAGGGATGTACATATCAACAGGCAATACCTCCTCGACACCTCCGCTCCTCAACCTGTCCCTTCCAAAACGATCTTTGCTCCTGTAGATCGGGTACCCATCGTAGAAAATGCCGCCGCTAGAGGCACACGTTCCCACAGCGATGACTATCCTTGGTTTAGGAGGCATAGCTTCATAGACCTTTTTCACGGCATAGCGACACTGCCTGGTCATTGCACCAGTGACAAGCAACGCATCGGCGTGCCTGGGAGTGCCAACGAGCTTTATGCCAAAACGCTCTGGATCGTAGTATGGAGTGAGCATATCCAGTACCTCGATATCGCAACCATTGCAGCTTCCACTGTCGACATGGAAGACCCAGACTGACTTAAGCGCTGGTTTTCCCATTATTCTTTCCCTCCCTTTGTGCGCTCTGGGGGCAAGAGTGACGGATCGCCGATGACATGTTCCTGTGTCGCCAGAGCCTTTACACTTTCCTCCATTCTACATTCTCGGCACAGCTGCATTTTCTCCTCAAGAGCACGTGCCTCTATTATCTCCTTAGGCAAGATCTGTAACGCTTTCTTCACCTGCCGTTCGGTAAACTCAGTGTACTTGCCGCACTTCTTGCATTTCGTCAGATGATGTTCCACAACCTCAACCAGATCCTCCTTGTTCGGCGTTGCAAGCTCGAACTCCAGGGTGAGCTTCATGGCCCCGGTGGGGCATGCCTCTTGACATCTCCCGCACCTGATACATCTTGCAGGGTTGGAAACTATGCTCTTCAGACCGCTCTCGAAATCCCACTCGGCCGTTAAGGCATTCGCCGGGCATGCTTGGACACACGCCCCACAGCCTATGCACACATTGGGATCGATATGAGGCTTCCCTCTGTACTCCGGTGGTTTCTCTGTCGGGACGAGAGGGTATTTCACAGTCACAGGGATCCCTACCCTCAGGTCAGGTCGCTCCCAAGACATCAAGGTTTCAGTATAAGACATCTTTTTCACATCTTCCATCATAACCCCTCCGAAGCCCTAATCGAAAGTTCGTTGAACTCAGCTTCATTCAGGACTTTCATCTTGCCGGTCTTCACGTCGACTATCTGCACCCTTTCTGTGCATGCGTAACAGGGGTCGATACTTGCTATGATCAACGGTGCATCGGCTACCCTGTAGCCTTTGAGCATCTCCGGAACTGCTGGCAGGTTGTTGTAAGTTGGCGCCCTGACTTTCCATCTGTAGACTTTGTTGTTAGTGCCAGTTAGCACGTAGTGTATTACCTCGCCTCGGTGGGCCTCGGTATACCCAAGCGCCTCATGGTAAGCCGGGAGCTTCCCGATCGGTGTGAAAATATCGCCCTCGGGCATTTGATCCACGGCTTGCTCTATGATGTTTATGCTCTGCAAGACCTCGTCAAGCCGAACCAGCACCCGGGCCAAGACATCCCCTTCCTGATAAACGGGGACTTCGAAGTCTATATGTTTGTATGCAAATACCTTGTGGTCCCTTCTGATGTCTATGTTTCGCCCCGACGCCCTTGCAGTAGGGCCGACCACTCCATAAGCCTTTGCTACTTCGTAAGGCAGGACCCCTACGTCCTTCGCTCTCTTGATCAATATATCGGAGCTCAGCACGATGCTATAGAGCTTCTCGACGTCTTTCCTGAGCTGTTTCATCTTATCGAGGATTTCTGCCTTCCTGTAGTCCAGGAAATCTCTTCTTACACCCCCGACTACATTCATCCCGTAGGTTTTCCTGCCGCCCGTCAGCCTTTCGGGCAGCCACATGACAGGATCTTCCCTTATGCGCCACGCGTGCATAAAGCCAGTATCAAAGCCTACCAAATGACACGCCACTCCGGCCCACAACAGATGTGAATGGATCCTCTCGATCTCGAGCAGTATTGTTCTAATATACTGAGCCCTCTCCGGTATTTCGACACCGGCTATGTTCTCTACGGCCATTGCATACGCACAAGAGTGCTGGAAGCCACATATTCCGCATATCCTCTCGGCTATGTAGAATATTTGGTTATAGGTCAGCCTGCCTTCCCCAATTTTCTCAATCCCCCGGTGGGAATAAAAGCCCCTGTAGTCAACATCAACGATCTCTTCGCCTTTCACGAAAAGCCTGAAATGAGCAGGCTCATCCAGAGCCATGTGATACGGCCCGATCGGGACCGTCGACGTATCCGCAGGTCCTTCCTTGTAAGCATTCTGAAGTTCGCCAGGGGGAGAGGCATTGTACTCATGGTCTTTCCGCAGAGGATAGACGCCCTCGGGCCAATCCTCTGGGGCAATAAGCCTTCTCAAGTCAGGGTGATCCAATGGCTTGAACCCGAGCAGATCACGAACTTCTCTTTCGGCCCAAAGGGCTGCCGGGAGCTTTTGCGCGACAGACGGGAATTCCGGTTTGTCCTTGTCCAACCTGGCTTTCAGAATCACGTAGAAATTCTCGCGCTTCTCACTACTGTCCAGCATGTTTATGACCGGTGCATAAGCAAACCTGCCTGTCAGTTGCCTCTCATCTGATCCGACTCCCATAACATAGTACGATTCATCGAATTCCGGATGGTACTGCAGGTAATGCGCCATATCCGGCAGGCCTTTCTTATCCACAAGGTAAAGAATCTGAGTAGGAGTAAGGATTTTCTTCTCCCTTATCTCGCCCTTGAACTTATCCTCGAATTCCGCAAGACGCTCTTTTGTAACCACAATACCTCCTCCTTAACTGAGATGTGCTTGATTACCACCCCACTGCCGCTACAGCTAACACAACTAGTGAGAGCAAAAAGATCCTGGTATTCAGTGCAACCGCCTGGTCTATCCTATAACGAGCATTTGTTGCCTCCAATGCTGCTATGATGGGATAGGCTACAAGAACTAATATCAGTTGAACCACCAGCACAACCACCCCCCCGGCGATCCCGGTCAGCTGTATGCCCCTAAGTATGGGGATTGTCAGGAACGTCGAGAGTAGCCAGAGTAAGACGAGTCTCTTTGCCAACATCGCGTATTCAAGCACTCCCAGAAGTCTTCCGCTATACTCAACCAAAACACCTCCTGCTATTTCTGTTTCCGCCTCTGCTACGTCGAAGGGGACAAATCCACCCTCGGCATAAGCTGCATATATCAATAACAGATAAGCCAGCACTGTTGAAAAGCTTGCCGGGACTTTCAGTGGGATCTCTGAAAGAGAAAGGGTGCCCGCCTTGAATGCGAATATTCCCAAAGCTATCCCTAATACTGGCTCGACACTCAGCATCATCATCATTTCCCTGTGCCCACCAATGTTTGAATGGGCGTTCTGGGTGCTGAATGCCCCGATCATGATGGCAATGCTAACCATCGCCAGAACGTAAAGGAACACGATTATGTCGCCACTGAACCTGACTGGAACCCATTTCCCGTACGGTAACAGAAAAGCAGCCGAGAATACTGATGCCAGGGCCAGGTACGGAGCTACTCGGAACCACCTGTTTTCTGTGGGCCTCAACGAAGGCAACCCGAATAACTTCTGCAGGTCATAGAATGTCTGCAGTATCGGAGGGCCTACTCTGTACTGCACCCGGGCCTTCACTTTCCGTGCGACTCCGTCAAGGAACGGAGGCAAGAAAACGACCAGAACGATCCCTACGATAATCCCAATCACGCTTGCACTTATTTTCATCATTTTTGATCACCTCACCATATCAAAGCTGCCAAGATGGCCACAACCACGATTAGCACGAGCACAACAGCAGCCTTCGAAAGCATGCCTACAACCTTAACGAATCTGACGACCGGCATTATCAGGGCATCGTCTAAGTGGAGAGCTACCCCGTCCCTGAGGTCATCCACACTTCTGACCGTTACCCAAGGGATCTCGGCGGTCCTCACAAAGTACTTACCCACCCAGACATAGGCTGCTATCACACGGTTTATCACTTCTGAGCCCAAATCGCTAAAGAACCCCCCAGAGGCGTAGAAAGCACTTATCTTCTTTTCATATGGGCGATAATAATCACTCGCTCTTAACCTGTATCTTTCTTCCGGGAAAAATGTGGAACCACAATCCCATGGCTTCGCCGTCTCTTTGGCCCTTGCTGGCAACAAGAGAAGGAATGCCATGAAAAGCACCCCTAAGACTATCGCCAGGAGAACTGGTGAGAAGTAGATAGAATGGAAACTCAGACCCAATACCCCGCTAGTGATAACTCCCTTTCCTACTGGCAGAGCAACTATTGCAAGTGCTGTGGCTGGGAAAATGCCGATCACGAGACAGAGAAGCGAGAGTATGGCCTGTCCGACCAGCATCGACCCCGGCACCTCCTTAGCCTTGCCTGTAAGCTCGTTCGGTTCTCCCCCGAAAGCTGAATTATAGAACTTAACGAACGAAGCTAATGTCACAGCACTTATCAACAGGGCAAAGATCGCTCCAAGCACGAACCAGAAATTCTTGGAATAGTACCCCGCCTCATAGATCATCCACTTCGAGACAAAGCCGTTGAACAACGGAACACCCGATATCCCCAGGGATGCAAACAGGGCGAATATTCCCGTCCAGGGCATAAGCTTGTACAGCCCACTGAGCTTGTCCAGGTTCTTGGTGCCGGATGCGTACTCAATGGCCCCGGCAGAGAGAAACAGTGAACCTTTAAATAGAGCATGGTTTAGGGCATGGAACAGCCCCGCGGTCAACCCCAGGGCACCTATGAAAGCCAGAGTGGGATTAGAGCTTCCTATGAGGGTTATTCCAATTCCCACACCCAGCCAGATATAGCCCATCTGACCAACGCTGTGATATGCCAGCAGGCGCTTTGCATTCGTCTGCTTCAGTGCATACAATGTGCCAACCACTAACGTTACAACTCCGAGTATCGCGACTGTGTAACCAAAAGTCATGTTTGGCTTCAGGATGAAGAAAGTTGTCCTGACTAAACCATAGACCGCCATTTTTATCATTACACCGCTCAGCAGAGTCGACACGTCACTTGGTGCACTCGAGTGCGCTGGAGGAAGCCAAAAGTGAAGAGGCACCACGCCGGCTTTAGCCATGAAAGCCAGGAGAAAAGAGGCATACAGGAGCTTCACCAAGGCCGGCGAGAGGGTTCCAATATGGGCAGCAATGTCTGAAAAGCCCATACCATCAAATGAGCCAACGACAGAGTAGCCTATCGCCATTGCCAACAGGAGCGGCAATGTGCTGGCCAGGTGCATTGTTATGTAATACTCCACTCCATCCCAGAGGCTATCTTTTTCGTCCCAGATCACAAGTACAAATGAGCTAAACGTCATTATTTCCCACCAGAACACAAACCAAACAAGATGGGATGTCGTGACAATCAACACCATTGATGCTAAGAAGGCATTGTAAGCTAATGCAAAGACCCATGCCTTTCCAAGCTTTTCGTACTTGTCCATGTAGTTGAACGTATAGATAGCATCGGCGAGGCCAACCACCCCGATGATGGTCAGAAATACCAGGCTCAACCCATCTATCGTTATTGGAGTTCCCAATATCTCACCCTTGATGGGCAGACGTTCATAAGCCTCTACGATCAGAGCAATAAGCGAGAGCGACGCCAGGGTTGCAAACGCGCTCGACAGTCTCATGACACTCTTGTACTCCGAGACAATGCCAGAGATTGCCCCAAGTGCAAACAACGCTAACGAGAGTTCAAGAAGGTAAATTACCATTTTTCATCCTCCTATAAATCTTATGCTCTCCGTGAGGTGAAGGGTCAGGAAAGGAGAGACAGTCATCACTACTATGAGCACGACGAGTACTGCGCACATCAGTGGGCTCATCTTGCCATTCTCATAGCTCGGCTCACCGAAGAGCATCGACTTCATCCAGAGGACTGCTACCATAAAGAATACCGTAGCATCGACGAGAACCAGAAGTATAGGAATCCACTCTATCCACGAAGCCCCTCTTACGGCCATTGTTCCCGTCATGATCACATTCGCCTTGCTCAAGAACAAGCCCATTGGGGGTACTCCAGCCAATCCTAAGAGCGCAAGGAACCACCCTACGGCCGCTCCTGGGAGAATCCACCTCAGGCCTTTTATTTTCTTCATATCAAATGTGCCGAAGCTAAAGCCAAAAGTACCAGCAGCCAGGAAGGCCAGGCTCTTCACAAGCGAGTGGTTGAGAAGCTGATAGACCGATGCCTGCAGACCTCCTGCAGAGCCCAATATGGCGCCTAGGAGGGCGACGTACATAATCCCGACCTGGGCTATAGTCGAATATGCTAACAAACGCTTTGCATCCTTCTGAAGCGGGTAGTAGAAAATGCTCATCACCTGCGTTATGACGATTAGAAGGGCTATTACGTAATAGCCGGTTTTTGGAATACTGCCCATAAACTGGACAATCCTAATCATCATGAAGAGTCCAGCCTCTACAATCCCGATGCCGTGGGTAAAAGCACTTGCCGGTGCCGGGGCTTCCGTGGAGTCCGGCAGCCATGAGTAAAGAGGGAACTGGGAACTCATGGTTATGGCTGTAAACATAATACCAAGAAACACCCAAAGCTTCTCCTCGCTGCCAAGCTGTCTGAGAGCGTACAGGCTTGTGTCATGATATTTCACCAGCCCAAAGATAACGACGGGAAGAAGCCCAACCAGCGCTGAAAGGTTTACGAACCCAAATGCCTTGTTTGCAGCAAGCCTGGCATTTGGAGTTTTGTAGTATCTTGTCACCCCCCACGTTGCTATCGTTACAACCTCGGCGAAGACCAGGAAACTTAAGAGGCTCGAAGAAAACAAAAAGCCTAAAACTGCGCCCTCGAGAATGAGCATCCAGCCGTAGAAAGTTCCCTTTCCGCTCGCTATGGGATTCGATTTGTTGGAGGGACCCATGTAATCTATGGCATACAGCAGGATCAGAAGCGCAGTCAGGCTTACAATGAACGCCATTAAAACACTCGTCGTATCCACCACAAATCCGAAAACCTCACCAAGTCCCTGGCTTTGGATGTATACTAAGTGGTACGTCCCTCTATTCCCAAGGAATACCGCAAGCCCGTAGCTTGTCAGAACCAGGGAAAGGAGCGCAGAGATCAACATTACAGCATCTGCTTTCTTCTTATCTAGCTTGAATTCTATCACACCAAGGACTAGTGGGATTAAAAAGGACAAGAGAAAAATCGTTGAATTCATATTGCTTGCCTCCTGCGGACTTTTCACTAAACAAATGAGGCACAGGTTCACTAAACGTCAACCTGATGCTCGCTCCGTTAGATGATGTCCTGGGTTGGGTTCTGCCATTTTCTAAAGATAGTCATTTCTCTCCCCTTTCTATGAGGTTTGAAATGACCCTTTCCTCTTTCGCCAGAGTGATGTCGTCCATTTCGCCGAACTTCAATGCCTCAGTCGGACAGGTTGTGACACAAGCCGGGAGTTTTCCTTCCTCTCTTCTATCGGCACAAAGATCACATTTGACCATTACCTTATTAAGTTCGTTGATCTTAGGGATACCAAACGGACAGACTAATGTGCACATGCCGCAGCCAATGCACCTGAGTGGGTCTACAATTACCGCCCCATCTTCGTCTCTCCAGAGCGCATTGACTGGACAAACCTCCATACACGGGGCTTTTTCACAATGCCTGCAATTGAAAGAGACATTGGTCAAATCCGGAAACTGGAAGACTTTGATCCTGGACTCGCCGTGTTCTCTCTCGCAAGCGACTTCACACGCCTTGCAACCAATACACCGTCCGTAATCGATGAATATCTTTTTGCTCATAAATCACCCCCCACCTTGGAGATCTTACAAGCAGCGGTCTTGTACCCGGGTATCTTCGAAAGGTCATCGACAGCATCCTTTGTCAGGAGGTTGAAACCCCAGTGCCACGGCATTGATACTACTCCTCTCTTGATGTGTGGTGTAACCTCAACTCTAGCCGTCAACGAATTTCTTCTGGTTTCTATGTTGACTAGATCTCCGTCGTCGACCCCGAGTTTCCTCGCGTCCTGCTCGTTGATGTATACAAATCTTTCAGGCCACCTATCCTCCAAACTCTTGCTCCTGAAGCTCATAGTCCCTGTGTGAAAATGCCCAACTAGCCTGAAGTTCGACAGCCAGAATGGGTATTCCTCGTCAGGCACCTCCCCCGGCGGAATATACTTTGGAGCAATCAGGTTGGCCTTCCCATCTGGCGTCGGGAAGCCGTTCAAGAATAGCCTCGGGGTTTCGCTCTTCTCGTCTGGACAGGGGAACATACATCCTTCGACGTTATCCCGAAGTCTTTGCGGTGTCGCTCCTTTCAGGGCTGGTATGACCTTGTTTACCTCGCTCAGGACGTCGTCGGTGCTTGAGTAGTAAAAATACTTTCCGAGCCCCAAAGCTTTGGCAACATCCACGATTATCTCCCAGTCCGGCTTCGCTTCCCCTGGAGCATCCGCTGCCTTGAAGCTCCATTGAACCCTCCTGTTGGAGCTTATCGCAGTTCCCTCTCTCTCGTGCCAGGCTGCAGCCGGCAGGATTATGTCAGCGTATTTGGTGGTTTCAGTGGGGAAAATATCCTGCACGACAACAAACTCGGCCTTCTCCAGCGCTTTCTCTACGAACGCGGAATCAGGGAGTGATCTGGCGGGGTTCTGCCCCATTATATAAAGCCCTTTGACACTGCCTTCGTACGCAGCTCCGAACATCGCCACATAATGCAACCCTGGCTTATCGGGTATTTCAAGGCCCCAAGCTCTTTCGATCCTTCTCCTTCCTTCCCCATCCACCACGGGAACTGCACCTGGAAGTTGGGCACAGTTGACCCCTGTGATAGAAGCGCCCATCCCATTGAAAGCGCCCGGTATGACACCAGACATCACACCCTCTTTGCCTATGTTGCCCGTTATCAAGATCAGATCTGTCAAAGCCATCATGGCCGTAGTGCCATTGATATGCTGGTTTATGCCCTCATTTGCAAATACGGCGACTTTCCCGCCCGTGGCAAAAATCCTGGCGGCCTGCTCAATGAGGTCCGCCGAAACTCCGCTCATCTTTTCAGCCCACTTTGGCGTATATTCCTTGACGGTCTTTGCGAGTTCGCCAAAACCTTTGACTCGTTTATTGACGAAATCTTTGTCGTAAAGATTGTTCCCGACCACGTAGTTGATCATAGCCAAAATGATGGCAAGATCGGTGCCCGGATAAGGCTGAAGGTAGAGGTTAGCATATTTGTTGGATTGTGTTTTTACTGTATCGACAGCAATGAATTTTGCCCCATTATCCAGGATGGCCTTTTCTATGTACTGTCCAAAGAGCACCGGATTGGTCGCCGCAGGATTATATCCCCAAAGCACGACTACATCAGATTTCAGCACATCGTCAGAAGGATTCGTTTGAGGAGCACTTCCGAGGATCTTAGTTCTAGCAAGGACATTCGACGACTGACACAATCTCCCTGCGAATTCTACATTATTACTTCCCATCGCCCTGGCAAGTTTCTGGATAAGGTAGTTGTCTTCTACGGAGCACTTTTCGCTTCCAAGAAATGCCAAAGCTCCTGGGCCATGTTTCTCCTTTATCTCATTTATCTGGCCTGCCACTTCATCCAGCGCTTCCTGCCAGCTAATTTCCTGGAACTTTCCTGGGGCAACTTTCTTGAGAGGTTTGGTCAGCCTATCCTCGCTTTTCGCGTATTGAAACGCAACATTTCCCTTCGGACAGAGCTTTCCCCCTTTGTTGGGTATCCCTGGGATATCATCAGCATACTCTATTCCCACAGGATATCCATCTTCTGTTTCCACGTACATCCTGCACCCCACACTGCAGTAAGGACAAACAATAAGATGTTTTTCTCTCATCTGCTGCTCCTCTTTGTTGAGTACTTGAACTTTTCGGGCCATCCTCTTGACGAAATGAACCTGGCCTGAGGATGGCAATTGGCCAAGGAAATGCCTCTTACCAAATTATAAGAGTGTGCCTGACTAACGTCAATGGTTATGTGGACAAACACTGGATACCCAGGGGGGTAATTTTGGGAGGGGTTATCCGGGTACGTTGGGTTTCGTGTTGACGGTCACATGGACAATTATGCCATGCCCAAGTGGTCAATTACGAGAACTCCTCGGTTTATGGCTCTCTGGACAGGGTTGGCTTGTTAGGGCACAGTGTCCCTGTGCTCGTACCGTGCGCCTGCTGGCCTGAATGTTATTTGTCCTATGACGTTTTTCTAACGGAAGAACGATCTTGTCAGCTGGGCGTACGGTTCGGCGCTACAGGCGTCCTTAGAGCCGAACTCCATTCGGCGTGCTGACTCGTAAGTTCTTTTCTGTGGTTCCAGCGCAGATCGAGACAACGTGGGGCAAAATTCGATCGGAGAGGCAGAAGTGCAGGGCGGAGTGTGAGTCTAGAGAGGAACAACCCACAAGATCTGGCATGATCTTTGTACCTCGGTTTGAGGACTTGAAAAGAATACCTCACAGGATCTCAGAGCGCGTGGCTATCAGGATTGCCTCGACGCGGTTTTTTGCATCTAGCTTGCGCAGAATACTGCCTACGTAGTGCTTCACACTGCTCCGGCTTAAAAAGAGCCGTTCCCCAATTTCTTTGTTGCTCAAACCCTGAGCCATAAGCCGCAATATTTCCAGTTCACGCGCCGAAAGAATCGGGTTTTCTTGGAGCAGGCGCCCGCGCACGTGATCCGTCAAAATGGTGACTACCCTGGGGTCTAATACCGTCTCCCCACGGGCCACGGACAGCAATTTCTCTTTCAGGTTGAGGTGCTTTGCATCCTTGAGGATATAGCCTCTCGCCCCAGCATCGAGACAACGTTGCACCAGTTTCCATTCCAGGAAAGCTGTGAATATCACTGTCGCGGTAGGCAATCCTTCCGAAGTAATTCTTTGGCATATCTCGATCCCGCTCATATCCGGCAGTTTTATGTCGACCAGTGCCACATCAGGCTTTTCCTTGCGTAGGAGTTCTATGGCTCCTTCGCCGTCAGAAGCCTCGCCAACGATGTGAAACAGAGGGTCGGACTCCAAGACAGACTTCAGTCCCTCTCGCACAATCCAGTGATTATCCACAATAGCCACACGTATGATCTTCATTATGTCTTCTTCTCCCCACCAGACACAGGAAAAATAGCCCGTACTATTGTACCCTCATCATCTTCATTGCTCAAAATAACAATCTCGCCGTTGGCATTGGAGGCTACCTCCTTCATCGTGAGCAACCCGAAATGCAATCCCGAGGTGCCTGACATATCCAGACCGCGGCCATTATCCTGGATGGTTATTGAAACGAAATGTTCATCACACGAGAGGGTGACAGCAACAGCAGAAGCGCGTGCATGTTTTTTCACGTTGGAGAGAGCTTCCCGGGCTATACGGTATATCGCCTCAGACACGGCGGGGGGAATCTCTGATGGCATGTGCCGAGGCAAGAGGAGCGATGAACGTACCCCGGAAGTGACCTCGAACTCTTCTATCAACTCAGCCAGAATAGCAGGTAGTTCTTTCATATCCGCAGATGAGTGGGATGAGAGGGCAAAGACAGTACTTCTAAGATCTTCACTCGCGCGGTCGATCAAACGCTGTATTATGAGTAATTTCTCTAGGCAAGGATCTGCCTGATCCAAACATTTTTCGACTTCCAAGCCAGTGGTAAACAGATACTGCAACACTGTTTCGTGTAACGATTGCGCAATGCGTTTTCGCTCCTCCAATCTTGCTAGCTGTTTTGACTGCTGATACAGGCGTGTATTCTCTATTGCTACGGCTGCCAGGGCAGCAAGGGCCATCAGCAAATCCTTGTCTTCTTCGCAAAAATTCCCGCGACTGGGGCTGTTTCCTACAAAGAGGGAGCCGAGAATTTTGTCTCTGAAACTAAGAGGCACTCCGATAAAAGCCTTTACCGGAGGATGTCCAGGCGGTATTCCTACCGCTTCAGGGTATTCCCTGACATCATCCAGTATGAGTGGCGTTCCCTTCCTGTACGGGATGCTAAATATTCCTTTGTCATCGGGGAAACCATTCAACTTGAAAGGGCCGGAGATATTGAAGTATTCGTACTTGCTCCCGTCTTTGCTCAATACCAACAGACCCCCGAATTCAGCCCCGGTGAGCTCTGTAGCGGAATCGGCGATCTTTTGCAGTAGCGACTCCAAGTCGGTGTTGCTGGATAAAGCGAAGCTCACCTCCACTATCCGCGCAAATCTGTTAAGCTTCTCGCCGGTGTAATCTTCATGGGGGTGAAGCTTATGCCTCGAGTGATCCTCCCCATCTGATTTTCTACCCATATGTCAGCCCCCAGAGTGTACCCCATCTTCTAGACCCCAGAGTATCCAGAGCGAGGTGGACAACCGCGTTCCAAACTCCGTAAGAAAGACGCCTCATGTTCTCTATTTGTATCTACTTATCCGTTTATACCAGGTGAGGTACCAGGGCTTCTTCCCCCGACTCCTTTCACAAGTAAAGCATCACCGCTCCGGTCATCACCTCGCCGGCAAAGCACTACCCGGCGAGGTTTTCTTTTATGCTCAATTGTACGTCGTTCACTACCTATCCGTCAAGTTCCCAAATCTGGCGGGAGGGCGAAGCAATTCCTGGGGGCCCTACGGGCCCCCAGGAATCCCCAGAACCGTTATCGCTCCACATCAACCCCAACGGCAAGTAGCAGATTGCTTCAGAAGCGCCGAGGAAGCTTCTGAAACGACTTCGGGCTTCCGATTTGCTTCGAAAGCCCTGGTCTTGGAAAACGAAGTAATCCCTGAGAAGCGCCATACATCACTCCTGCCTCGCCGATAGAATCAGGAGGTTTTTCGATGCCACGTTTGATTTCTCCATCTTGAACTTGACGTCGGCATAGAGTGTGTTGTACACTTGTTGCCATACAAGTATACACTCCCCTTCTGTCGGGGGAGGAATAAGGAAGGACGGATAGCGATATCCAGCTGGGCACAGTCTTTTTCCCTTGAATCGGGCATAGCGGTACAAAAGCAGTCTGAAACAAGAGGGGATCAAGTGAAACAGGCGCCGGCTTACCTCAGAATTGCAGAATCCATACGAAAGCAGATAGCCCAGGGCAAACTCGGACCCGGCGACAGGCTACCACCTGTGCGTGAACTCGCCAGCCAGTGGAAGTGCTCGCCGGGCACGGTGAACAGCGCCTATGCGGAGCTTGCACGCGAAGGCTTGGTGGTAGGGCAGCGCGGAGGCGGCACCCACGTCGCGACAGGCCCTCTCGCCCATGAGCGCTCGGCATGGCGATGGACAGTCCTGGTGAACCGGGCAGAGCGCTACCTACTGGACGCTATAGGAGCAGGCCACACGCCCGCCGAGGCACAGGCAGCGCTAGCGCAAGCGTTGGCACGGTGGAACGAAAGCCAGGACCACCCGACCGCACCAACGGAAAGCCCCACGATCACCTGCATCCGATTTGTGGGTAGCCATGACCTGGCAGTTGAGTACCTCTTCCAGATACTGAAGCGAAAACACCCCGATATCGATTTCGACGTAGAGTACAAGGGCAGCCTTGGCGGGCTTATCGCCATGGCCCGCGGCGAGGCGGACTTGGCAGGGTGCCATTTGTGGGATGAGCAATCCGGCACGTACAACATTCCATACGTGCGGCGGGTGCTACCAGGACGGAAAGTCGCTATCTTCACACTGGTGTATCGACGCCTCGGGCTGATTGTGGCTCCGGACAATCCTCTCCATATCGAGAGGATCGAGGACCTATCAAGATCAGATGTAAGGTTCATAAACAGGCAGGAGGGGTCCGGTACTCGTGTGTGGCTGGATGCACACCTGCGGTCGCTCGGAGTATCGCCTGAGGAAGTTAAAGGCTACGACACCATAGAAATCACCCACACGAGCGTTGCCAAAGCAGTGGCCGAAGGACACGCCGACGTTGGACTAGGGATTCAGGCTGCGGCTACGGCTTATGGCCTGGATTTCGTACAACTCACGCGCGAAGAGTACGACCTGGTGATTGACCAAAAAGCGTGGAAGACAGAAGGGGTACAGGCGTTACTGGCACTGGCACGTACCACTGAATTTCATGATGCCGTGGAAGCAATGGGAGGGTACGATACCCGGGATACGGGTAAGGAAACCTGGTTGTGAGGAGGAAACAATGAGAAAGCGCTACACATGGATTGCATTAGCAATGATCTTCGTCATGTTGATCGCCTCCGGGTGTGGGCCCGGCACAGGGAAGAGCGCATCACCGCCCCAGGAACCGACCCACGTCAGCCAAAAAATCGTGATTTTCCATGCAGGCAGCCTGACTGTGCCACTGAAAGAGATGTCAGAAGCTTTCAAGACGAACCACCCAGGTGTGGAGATAGAGACCGAGGCGTCTGGCAGCGTTACGGCCGCCCGCAAGATAAGCGACCTCGGAAGGCAAGCCGACGTGATGATGTCCGCTGACTACACAGTCATCGACAACCTGCTTATCCCCAAATTCGCGGATTGGAACATCCAGTTTGCCCGGAACATGATGGTGCTCGTGTACACCAACAAGTCGAAATACGCCAACGAGATCACCCCAGACAACTGGTATGATGTGCTCACCAGGGACGGTGTAGTCTACGGGCATTCAGACCCCAACGCCGATCCATGCGGATATCGAACACTCATGGTGTGGCAACTGGCAGAGAAGTACTACAAGGTCCCCGGGCTGTACAAACGGCTCCAGGATCACTGCCCTCCGGAGAATGTCCGGCCCAAGTCCGTGGAGTTGATCGCATTGCTGCAATCCGGGGACATGGACTACGCTTTCGAGTACCGTTCTGTGGCAGTACAGCATGGACTCAAATTTGTGGAATTGCCGGAGGAAATAAACCTCTCCTCCGTCAAGTTCAAGGACTTTTACCGCCAGGCAAAGGTGGAGATCTCGGGGAAGAAACCAGGAACGACTTTAATCAAGGAGGGTAAGCCCATCGTTTACGGGGTGACCGTGCCCAAAAACGCTCCACACCACGAGCTTGGAGTGGAGTTTGTGCAGTTCTTACTGAGCGACAAAGGGCAGGCAATACTGAACAAGCTCGGGCAGCCTCCCATCGTCCCGCCAGTAGCCGCTACGGGGAAAGACAAATTGCCGGCGCCGCTTAAACCTTTGGTGAAGTAGCGGGGAGCGCTTAAAGCGCTGACTGTGTGCCTTTATCCACCCCCAACGGGGCGAGAAACGAACTATCGCCCCTACCACTTATTCCCTTCCTCTATCATTAGCAAGGGTGTGGAGAGGGCACGCTATTGATGATTATGATGTCAATGTACAACTGTCGGGTTGGCGAGATAATCAGACTTTGGACAAACAGGCCGATTTGCCAATCAGATCCCTTTGTCCCGAAGAAGGAGGAGTAATGGAAAAGACGGTAACATTTATTAAAAAGTGGTATCGCATTTTGGCGGCAGTCCTGGTAATTGGCTCTGTGGTGGTGGTAGGCATACACGCATTTTCGAACTCCAACATCGCAAAACCCCAGGAAAAGTTCTCTGGAAAGACAATAGTCGTCTGTTCTGGGGCCGGCCTGATGAAGCCCATGAACGAATTAATAAAAACCTTTGAAAGGGGAACCGGGGCGAAAGTAGAAGTTCATTATGGAGGAAGTGCCGAAATATATGGAGTCCTAACCACCACAGGCTGCGATATCTTCGTTCCCGGTGCCTACTACTACACCAAGAATGCAATATCAAAGGGATACATTGTGAACGATACTGTAAAAAACGTGACTTTGCATGTCCCCGTCATAGCGGTCCCAAAAGGGAACCCTGCGAATATCCACTCACTAAAGGATCTGACAAAACCAGGCGTCAGGGTAGTCCTCGGCGACCCTAAGGCAGCCGCCATAGGCAAAGTTTCCAAGAAGATATTCGAGAAGAATGGCCTATGGAAAAATGTTAGCAAGAATGTTGTCGTGTTCACACCTACTGTAAACCAGCTCTTGATATACATAGCAACAGGACAAGCCGATGGCACAACAATCTGGGAGGATATGACAACCTGGGCGCAAGCTAAGGGGAAAATTGAGGTCGTCCAAATCCCTCCGGAACAAAATGCAATAAAAACCATCCCCACTGCTGTAACACTCCGTGCCAAGAAAAGCGGTAACTTTGAAATTGCAAAAGCTTTTAACGATTACATAACGAATGAAAAAGGGGTGAAAATCTGGGAGAAGTGGGGGTTTAAACCATGCAAGTGAAGTTTAGAACTCTGTGCATTCTCACGTCGTTTTTCTTCACCCTCATTCTCTTTTTAGCAATAGCATCGCTTTTCTTCGTTCCGAATCCAAGAGAAATCCTGAACTCTCTTCGAACCGAAGAGATGATATACTCAATCAAGCTCTCGCTATTCACTTCAGGCATCTCAACCGCCATTGTTCTGGCTTTGGGAATACCCATCGGGTATTCCCTTGCCAGATTCTCTTTTCCCGGAAAAAGCATCGTCAAGTCTGTACTGGACCTGCCAATAGCATTCCCAGAACTTGTGTTAGGTCTCTCGCTACTCATTCTATTTGGCCAGACACCCATGGGCAAAGCACTGGAGTTCATCGGCATTAAAATCGTCTTCACCAAGCTTGGCGTGGTGATTGCACAGGTTTTCACCGCCTTCCCTTACGCGACAAGGATACTCTGCTCAACATTCGAATCAGTCAATCCAAGATTCGAGTTAGTATCGAGGAGTTTAGGATACGGTGAATTTGAAACTTTCAAGAACATAACGCTTCCACTAGCAAGAGGAGGAATTTTTGCATCTACAATAATCACGTCTGCAAGATGCATGGGTGCATTCGGTGCCGTGTTGGTACTTGCAGGTGGTTCTTACATGAACACCGAGACATTGCCGATCACGCTTTATCTGAACATATCTTACGGAAACATAGCCATGGCAATGACAAGCGGCATCGTCTTGATTGTTATCTCGTTCCTGGCCATTCTTGTGTTTGAAAAGGTGGAGGGTGGCAAGCTGTGATCCTCGAAATCGAAAACCTAAGTGCTGATCTAGGGGAGTTCAAGCTAAACGATGTAAGCCTGAAGGTCAGCAAGAGCGATTATGTCACAATAATTGGACCTACCGGCAGTGGTAAATCCATATTGCTTGAAACAATAGCGGGGTTCTATAAACCACTCAAGGGAAGCATTAAAATTGAAGGCAAGGATATAACTCAGCTTCCCCCAGAAATGCGAGGGGTTAGCATAGTATATCAAGATCTTGCCCTCTTCCCACACATGAACATCTTCGAAAACATAGCTTACGGACTAAAGAAAAGAGAAAATAGCAATGGCGTAATTGAGGAAGAAATAAAAAGGATTACGGAAATACTGGGTATATCCCACCTTCTGCACAGAAAACCCACGACGCTGAGTGGCGGAGAACAGCAAAGGGTTGCTATCGCAAGGGCTTTAGTCGTCCAGCCGAAGCTACTGCTTATGGATGAACCCTTCAGTGCCCTGGATGTAAAGATGAGGGAAAACCTAAGAAAACTTGTAAGAAAAGCCGTCAAAGAATACAACACGACGGTTTTGCATGTAACACATGACTTCGACGACGTTTTTAGCCTGGCGAACAAGGTTGTCGTCATAAAAGATGGGAAGTCTATACAGACCGGAAGGCCAGAAGAGGTTTTCAGCAGACCTTCAAACGACTTCGTGGCGGATTTTGTTGGAACAAATATTTTGGATGGAATTGTTGCACGTGAGGAAAATGGTTTGACGCTTATTAGGACGAGCGAACATGTGTTTTACTCTACCGACCGGGCTGAGAGGGACGAGAAAGTGAAGGTATCCATTAGACCCGAGGATATAATCATCTCGAACACACTGCTGGCAAGCTCCGCCAAAAATGTGATCCATTGCAAATTGGAGGATGTCATAAGGGGCGTCAATTTAGCTTGGTTGATCTTAAGCTGTGACGGCTTGAGGCTCAAGGCGGTCGTGACTCCAAGTTCAATAGCTTCTATGGGCTTGGTGGTCGGGCAGGATGTTTTCGCCTCGTTCAAAGCTGTAAACCTCAAGATAGTGGGGTAAACAAAATGTTTGATCTGTTCGAACTTTATCTGCATGAAGATTGCCCATATGAAGATGACACTGTCGAGCTTTTGAAGATACAAGGTGAGGGAGCACTGAGAATAATAACGAGGGCAGACGGGATATCGGCCTGCACCGAAGACTTGGCAGGACTTTACAAAAAGAAGGGTATAGATGTATTGAGATTCGTAGAAAGCGGGGAGAGGTTCAGAGCTGGGGATGTGATATTTGAGGTAAAAGGAGAAGTAAAAACACTTTTCAAGTCCTGGAGGGTATCGCAGACTTTTTTATCCATAACATGCGCTATTGCAACTGAAACAAACAAGCTCGCAAGTCTTGCCAAATCTGTAAATCCAAATGTCATGATAGCGACAACCAGGAAGGCCCACCCTGGAATGAGAAGGTTTGAACTCAAAGCAGTAATTGCGGGTGGCGGTCGAGTTCACAGGAACTCTTTGAGCGATTCGGTTCTGATAACGCCCAACCATTTGAGATTCGTGGATGAGTTAAGGGACCTCAAATCGACGAGAAAGATCGAGATTGAGCCAAGAAACGAGGAAGAAGCTTTCAGATTTGCAAAAGTAGCGGATGTTCTTCTGCTGGATCACCACACTCCCCAGAAACTCGCAAAAATTGTTCCAAAGTTAAAAGCCTTGAATCCAAGAGTAGAGATTGCGGTTGCAGGGAACGTGGGCGAATGCAACATACAGGATTTTGCCAGATTTGCGGACACGATAATTACTTCCGCACCGTACTATGCAAATCCATTAGATTCCACAACGCGAATCGAACCTGCCACCCCCCCCACCCTCCTGCGTGCCCAACAACGCTGACGAAGTGGCAGTATTGAGGTGGTAAGCGCTTTCCCCCTCTCCCACTTTCCCGCATTGAGATTGCGGGCTTTCAAAGTAAATCGAAAGCCAAAGATCCATCTTTGGGGCTTTCTCGACGCATCTGATAGAAGGCACGGCTTGCCAACTGGGGTTGATGGATGCCCAACGGGCCCATGAGGTAATCGTGGGGGCCCGTAGGGCCCCCACGATTTGCTTCGAAATCCCGATTGCTTTGAAAGCTGGTTTGGGAAGGCGAGGTATGGTATCATATATAAAAACATCCATTTTCGAATCAAGAAGGTGGAACGGTAGCACCCCATTAACCGTGGTGGCTACCGAAAGCGCTTTTAGTAGGTCTGGAGTGCTCTCCACTTACTAGATGTTGGGGCGTAGAGCAGGCCTGCGGCCTGCTCTACGCTTAAGTGCGCTCCTACCGGTGGAACGCAAGCCGGCAGAAATTGTCTATTTTCACAGGGGACGTCGAGCACGATATCGCTGTCCATAGCGAGTGACAATCCAGTACCTGCCGACTGCTGTCGGCTCGATTGGCGGGCCATCTTCATTCGTTATGCAGCAAGCATGAACTCACGGCGACCAATCTCGTCTCCCATGGAAGGACAAATTCGCAAGCATGTACAAGCTACCAGGGACAGTCCGTGAAAACAAAACAAGAGCACTCTTCCTGCTCCTCGGAGGACTATTACTGCTTTTCATCGTATGGCCGCTGACGAAGACAGTCGTAACCAACCCTCCGCTTGCTTTCCGGGATACTATCGAAGACGGAGAAGTGAGATCCGCCGTAGTGCTCACTTTCTACGCATCGCTGATTGCCACGGTCATAGCCCTGGTATCCGGAGTCCCGCTGGCGTACACCCTCGCCAGAACGGACTTTCCAGGAAAACGAGTGATCGAGGGGATCATAGACGTGCCGATCGTAGTCCCTCACTCTGCAGCAGGCATAGCTTTGTTGACAGTGTTCGGACGGCAAGCACCCGTGGGGAAACTCTTTAGCGTGTTCGGAGTACGTTTCGTCTCGGCAACGCCAGGTATCGTGATAGCAATGCTTTTCGTGAGCCTCTCGTTTCTGGTGGACGCTGCCAAGGACGGCTTTGAAGGTGTGGATCCCAGGCTGGAGAAAGTCGCCCGTACCCTGGGCGCGTCACCCTGGCAGACATTCTGGCGCATATCGCTGCCGCTGGCTTGGCGGAGCATCCTCTCTGGCGTCATCCTGATGTGGGCGAGGGGGATCAGCGAATTTGGGGCAGTCGTCATCCTGGCATACCATCCCATGATAGCTCCTGTGCTGATTTACGAACGCTTCGAGTCTTTTGGACTGCAGTATGCCAGACCAGTAGCTGCCCTGATGATCCTGATCGGGCTTGCGGCGTTCACCTTGCTCAGAATGCTCCCCGGGCAGACGAATCGGAGGTCGAGGTGATGGACGGGCTACGGATCGAGGGTTTGCAGATCACAGCAGGGGGGTTCTCTCTGGAAAAGGCAACCCTCTCAGTCGCTCGAGGGGAGTATTTCATAGTTCTCGGTCCCACTGGCGCGGGCAAAACTGTGCTGCTAGAAACCATTGCAGGCCTGCGGAGGCCGACCGCCGGAAAGGTTTTGATCCACGGTTCCGACGTGACACATCTCTCACCAGAGCGAAGGAAAGTCGGGTTCGTCTACCAGGACTATGCTCTTTTCCCCCACATTACGGTCAGGAACAACATCGCTTTCGGGTTGCAGTTGCGGAGGGTAGCCAAGAAAGAGGCCGAAAAGAAAGTCGAGAGGATGTGCAATCTCCTGGGAATAGAGCATTTGCTGGACCGCTGGCCAGGCACGTTGAGCGGGGGCGAAGCACAACGGGTAGCGCTGGCAAGGGCATTAATCACTGAACCGGATTTGCTTCTCTTGGACGAACCCCTTAGCGCCCTGGACCCAGGCACACGAGAATCGCTCCAACAGGAGCTGAAACGCCTGCACCATCACATCGGCACAACCACCATCCACGTGACCCATGACTTTGAGGAAGCGTTTGCATTGGGGGAAAGAGTGGCGGTGCTGAAAATGTGCGCTGATGGCGACAGTCGTAAAGGCAAAATAGTGCAAGTCGGTACCCCAGAAGAGATATTCCGCAAGCCCAGCTCCGAATTTGTGGCACGGTTCGTCAGCGGGCGGAACCTCTTCCGCGGGACGGCAGTTCAGGAAAATGGATATAGTTACATCAAAGTACTACCAGAGATGCGTATAGCCGTTCCCACAGATGCAAAGGGCACTGTCTCGCTTATGGTGCGCCCGGAGGACATCCTTCTATCCCCCACCCCATTCGAGTCCAGCGCCAGGAATTGCTTCCGAGGACGACTGGCAGGAGTGGTGGACAACGGCAGGGTGCTAAGGGTCACTGTGGACGTGCCGCCGGAGTTCGAAGTGCTGATAACCCGCCGCTCATGGGAAGACCTGAATCTTCACGTGGGAGAGCGGGTGTACATGACCTTCAAAGCATCGGCAGTGCATTTGTTTTGAGGAGGGGTCGCTAGCCGTCGTCCAGCCGGCTAGCGACGGGAAGGCTGGCAGGTCTGGTGACTATACGAAATAGCGCGAGTCACCGGGATGCCATGACGGCAGGCACGAAGAGCAAGACATTGCTACTGCCGCCAATCGGTACGCTCACGGAAACAGGGCCCACAGCTTCTCCCGATGGCTGAGCCTGGACACGATACCAGTACACCATGCCAGACCTCACACCGGTGTCAGTGAATTCATAATCAGCCCCCTGCCCACCTACTCCGGCACTTTGGACTTCACCTACCGAGGTCCATGGGCCTTTGCTCTTCAACCCTCTCTGGACGACGAACGACGTCACACCCTCTTCCAATGTGGTGCTCCATGCAACACGCACTGCGCCGCCTTCGGGGTTGACGGCGAAAGAACTTACCTGTACCGCAGTAGGAGCAACGACACCAAAGTTTATGTCCGATTTAGTGGCACCGGGGGCGACAGAAACCGTTTCACTCGTCGAAGTTGTGCTGGCATACCCCTCAGGAATATCCGCGGAGATGGTGTAGGTACCGGCAGCCAGGTCCGACACGGTGAAATCCCCGTTGTCATCGGTAACCGCCTGCGTCACCTGAGACCCATCTGAAGAAAATATCTTCACTGTGCGCCCAGACATGCCCGGCTCGCCGGGATCCACAACCCCATCCCCGTCGAGATCGTTCCATACCTTGCCAACCAACGTGACTTGCTCGGTCACCGACACCGATGCCGCGGCCTCAGACGTTGATGAAGGAGACGCCATTGAGGCCTGTCCCGCCGGATAACCAATGCCCAACGGTGCCTGCACCTGCGTGTTCCCCGGAGCGAACAACAGTTTTGGTGTAGCAGCCAGCCCCTTTGGCAACGTGGACTGATCTACTTCCACCCAGTATCCATGTCCGGGCTCCAATCCGTGGAAGCTATAGGTTCCCGTACTGTCCGTGGTGTTTTCAGCCACCAGGTAATCGTCGCCATCCGGTTCGTACACCCTATCTCCATCGGCCCAGTGCAACCTGACAGAGACCCCTGGGAGGGGCTCCTCGTCAGCCTGCTGGATGCCATCCCCATTCCTATCATACCAGACAACTGCCTCCAAAGTGCTTCCTGCGGTTGCAGCGGCTGCGCGGACTGAGGCAGCAGCGTCGATTCTTCCCCACCCGAAGTACTCATCTTTGCCAGGGTCGCCCAGGTCATCAGCATGCCCGGTAATCAAGTTCCATACATCCTGGTTCGTCAAATTTGGGTCCACCGACCAGATGAGCCCCGCAAGGCCAGACACATGAGGAGCAGCCATGGAAGTGCCGCTCTTGAAATCGTATCCGCCCCCAGGCACGGTGCTGTAAACCGTAGCCCCGGGAGCCGCCACGGTAATCCAGTCACCATAGTTGGAAAGCCCCCACTTAGAGTCATCCGTGGTGGAGGCCGCCACCGCCATAACTTTGTCGTAAGCGGCAGGATACGCTGGTTCGGATGAGTCGGAATTGCCCGCCGCAGCCACGATCAGAGCTCCGTGGTTCCAGGCATAGTTCACTGCATCGGCCACCGCATTGGAGGGATACTTGCCCGTCAGGCTGAGATTGATGATTTTGGCTCCATGATCTGCAGCATAAATGATGCCGTCAGCCACCTGGGACCATGTCCCAACGCCGTTGGCATCCAAAACACGTATTGGCAGCACGCTGCAATTGCCGCATATTCCCGCTATTCCGACACCGTTGTTGGTGCCCGCGGCGGCTATGCCAGCCACGTGTGTTCCATGCCCGTTGGCATCGTCCGGGTCAGAATCGTCATCCACGAAATCGTATCCGGCCA
>WFSD01000024.1 GCA_015486235.1 Anaerolineae bacterium | reverse complement strand
TCGTAGCCCAGCCCTTCAAGGACCTCGGCAGCGCCTTTCAGGTCGAAGGACCTCACTTCACCACCTCGATCTGGCTTGGATCGTTTACTATCATCTCGGGCCATCCCCGATACGTCTTGACGAGGCCATAGGCCCGTATCGTCTTCCCTTTGTAGAGCACGTCCGGCACCTTGGGCCACTTCCCCCACACGCTGGGGAAGATCACCACTTTGAAATTGCTGTCTACGTCCGCGTCCGGCATCAGCCAGATCACCCGGCCGCTGTTGTACGTCTCCCGGACAGGCATCTCCACCTTGACTTTCTGATACAGGAACTTCCGGGCATCTTTGTACGAGATGTAGCCGCACTGCGGCGTAGCCAGCCCGCTGGTGGGGAATGCTTCTTTCGTCCCCTTGCTCCAGTCCGCCTCGAATGTCCTGGACAGTCGGGCCACCAGTGCGGGCTCGTCGAGGGTGAGCCCAAGCTCCCGATTGAAATCGAGGGAGTTGGTGGAGAAATTCTCAGAACCGACGAAAGCCGTCTTGCCATCTATGACGAACATCTTGGCATGGATGTACGGGTCGAGCACGTATCGAACGGCAACGCCAGCTTGGCGAAGCTTCTCACGCCCGATCTCGTTCAGGTCGTTGGAGAGGGGATAGTGAGCTGAGGATATGTACCGCACTTTCACCCCCCGTTTGACCGCCTGGATGATACGCTCCTCCAGTTCGTCGTCCAACATCTCCTGTTCCTCGATGTCGAGGGTTTTCTGGGCGCTGTCCAGCAAGGCAATGGTTTGTTTCCTGGCATTGAACGGCGACCAGATGAGGCGCGGATTGGGAATGTCTGGATTCTTGCGGTTCCAGTCGGCCTCGAAGACTTTCACAATCTCGGCGATGTCGTCGGGGTTTCTGTCGATGATTCCGTACTCCCGGTTGGCGCTGAACGACGAGGAGGTCATGTTCAATGTCATGATGTAGGCCACCTCGTCGTCCACGACGATGGCTTTCTCGTGAAGGTAGTTGATGGTACGGGGATCCCACCGGATGGTCACCCCCGCTTTCTTCAGATCCAGACCCACGTCCACGTTGTTGGAACTGCCGCCGTAGGGATTCATCTCCAGCATTACCCGCACGTCCACGCCCCTGGCGACGGCATCTTTCAGCGCCTGGATGATCTTGGGCTCGGTGATCAAATACATCGCCATCCGGATGGATTTCCTTGCCGAATTCAGCCCCTGCAACACCGGGTCTATGCCATCATCGGGCTCCACGAACAAGCTTAGATATGGAGTCGGTGTGGCTGTGGGGATGGAGGTCTTGGTTGGAACAGGTGTGGCCGTCCGTGGGACCGGGGTAGATGTGGGTGTTGGAGACTTGGGTGCCACACACCCACCCAGGACCAGTGCCAGAAGCAGTGCTCCGACAACGAGTATCCTCTCACGCATCGGAACCCTCATCTTCCGCTGCTTCCGGCGTCTCGACGGCGTGAGGAGTAAACCTATCGAGTATGCCGGAGAACGCTTTGACAAACTCCAGTGGCACCGGGAAAATGATGGTGGAGTTCTTCTCAGTGGCGATCTCTGTCAATATCTGGAGGTAGCGCAGCTGGAGCGTGGCTGGTTCGGTAGCGATCACGTGAGCGGCATCTGCCAGGCGCGTAGCGGCCTGGTACTCGCCCTCGGCATGGATGACTTTTGCACGTTTCTCACGTTCCGCCTCGGCCTGTCGGGCCATCGCCCGCTGCATCGTCTGGGGAAGTTCCACGTCCTTCACCTCGACCAGGCTGACTTTTATGCCCCAGGGCTCCGTCTGTTCGTCGATGATCTGCTGGAGTTTCTGGTTCACTTTCTCGCGATGGGCCAGGAGTTCGTCCAGCTCCGATTGGCCCAGAACAGATCGGAGGGTCGTCTGGGCGATCTGCCACGTGGCCTGTTTATAGTTCGCCACGTTCACGATGGCAGCCGATGGGTCGAGGACGCGAAAATAGACCACCGCGTTGACTTTGACAGTCACGTTATCCTTGGTGATAGCTTCCTGGGCAGGAATATCCAGAGTCACTACCCGGAGATCCACTTTTATCATCCGTTCCACGATGGGAATGATGAAGAAAAGACCTGGCCCCCGTGGCCCCACCAGCCTCCCCAGCCTGAATACGACCCCTCGCTCATACTCCTGGACGATCTTGATAGCGGCTAGCAGGATGATCAGCAGA
Organism: Anaerolineae bacterium; assembly: GCA_015486235.1. GTDB lineage: Bacteria > Chloroflexota > Anaerolineae > S016-19 > S016-19 > S016-19. Next base: position 17,280 of record WFSD01000024.1, on the reverse strand, counting down.
AGGAAAAGCAAAGCAGTAAGTGTGGATACACCAGCCATAACACGCTCCTTTCACAGCAGTGGTCCCTAGAAACCCAAACACAGGGCACCAAGTGCCCACGATTGACCTCATTATAATCGATGACGCGTGGTTTGACAAAGAGAAAATCCTGGGGGGAGGGAGGCTTTCGTCAACCCCTGGCAAGCCGCAGCACAAGCCCTGTATCGAGTGTGAGGGCTCCCAGGAGCGTTTCCGGGTCTTGATTTGCCTCGAAATCCCCCTGGGGTTCAGACATGAGTTCGGACATGGCGAGTAGCGGTGCATCGTGAGCAAGGCAACATCCAAGCGGAGAGATGCCTGGAGCCTGGTACGACTCATCGCTCGGGGTCGATGACCACCGAAGGTGCTCCGTTGGGAATCCTGGCGGCCTGCAGATTCCCCAGGATTCCCCTCGAATTCTCCACCTGCTATGGCATGATTCCCCTGGAAGCAAGCACCAGGAACGGGTTCTCCCGGCGTTCGGCGCCAATGGTTGTCGGTGCTCCATGTCCTGGATAGACGACAAAGTCGTCTGGCAGGGCCATCAGCTGGCTCTGAACCCCCCTTATCAGCTGCGCCGAGTCACCTCCTGGGAAGTCTGTGCGCCCCAGCGTCCCCCGAAGGAGGGTATCGCCGGTAAAAACGCATCTGGACGCGAAAGAGACGAGGGAAACACCACCGGGAGAATGGCCGGGGGTATGCCTGACCTCCAGCTCTTCATCGCCAAATCGTACGATGTCCCCTTGGCTCAAGAATCCATCAGGAAGGGGCAAAGGCCTGAATTGTTTGTGAACCCAGGCTTCGCCTCTCTGGTGCGCCACCTCAATATAATGCAGATCATCCCTGTGGACGAAATAAGGGGCCCCGGTGGCATCTTTGATATCCGGCACCGCCAGCACGTGGTCGAAATGGCCGTGCGTGAGGACTATTTTCTCCAATCGCCAGTGGTGTTCCTCAAGGATTTTCAGGATTCCGGAGGCGTTGTCTCCAGGGTCTATCACCACGGCGGATCCATTGTCTGCTGCCAGAATGTAACAGTTCACCTTCAGCAGGCCGACTATGATTTTCTCTACCTTCACGGTTCCCCTCCGCATATGCAGTATTGGACTTTTGACAAAGCGGAAATGGAGCTTTCTGGGGCTTCACGCCTGGCACATGACTGGGAAGAAAGGGTACATCTTGTGGTCGGGCTTCGCCCGACCACAAGATGCACCGCTCCTTCTTTTCTGCCTTCAAGGCGAAAAGCCCGGCTTAGCAGGGCAGCCCGATTGTCAAAAGTCCAAGCAGTACATAACACATTATTCTACACCCGGTCGGGCACCCTGCGCACCTTTGAAAACCGACGTTCGGACAAGAGTTTGAACATGGCAGGTAGCGGTGCATCGTGAGCAAGGCAACGTTCGGCCTGTACGGGTGCAGCATGCTGCACCCGTACTGCATATGCTGCACCCGCTCGGGGGCTCCTGGGGGTCTTGCAGGCTCTCGGGATTCGCTTCCCATTCCCCAGTGAGTTGCTTCTTCGCCCAATCGTTCATTGGATGGTATAATATCCTTTGTTCGAAAATCGAATCCCTGCGAAGGAGAGTTGACGATGCGAATCCTTGTCGTGGATGACGATCCTCCAAGTGTGAAAATGGTCTCGTTCCTCCTCCGAGAGGAGGGATACGACGTCGTCACCGCCAGTAGCGGCGAGGAGGCATTGCACAAAATAGCCATGGTGACCCCCGACCTGGTGATCCTGGACGTGATGATGCCCAGGATAGATGGGCTAACCCTGTGCCGGAAGATACGGCACGACAGCGACCTGCCCATCATCATGTTGTCTGCCAAAGGGGAGACGATGGACAGGGTAACTGGTCTGAAAGCTGGCGCCGATGACTACCTGGCAAAGCCTTTCGAACCGAGCGAGCTTCTGGCGCGTGTGAAAGCGGTCTTGCGGCGCGCCGAGGCATTTACTTTTGGCGACACACGATCTCGGCTGAGCATCTCCGGGTTCACCATAGATCCTGTCACCAACTCCGTCACCATGCCTGATGGCAGAAAGACCACCCTGACGCCTATCGAGTACCGCCTGCTTCACTACCTGATGTCCAACGCCGGCCGTGTGCTCACCCACGAGCAACTCCTGACTACGGTATGGGGGTATGAACACGAAGGCTACGCCAACCAGGTCGCCGTCTACGTCCGGAGACTTCGCTCGAAAATAGAACCTGATCCCGCCCACCCCAGCTACCTGATCACCGTGCGGGGTGTCGGCTACAAATTCGACGCAAGAACGGGAAACTTACCCCTGGATTGAGCAATGGGGACTGATATCTCGATCACAATTCTGGAGCAGAACCATGAAGTCCGCTAGACATGATGGAAAAGCGACCTTACCCGGGAAGGATATAATCGGGAGTCTCCGGGGCTTCGAAATGCTTTTTCTTGCCGTGTCCCTGGTCGTCGCGCTGGCGATTTTCCTGGCGTTCACTGCGATACTCCCTTTGGCAGCAGCAACCTCTGCCACGTGGGGAAACCTGCAACCGTCTGGATGGATCAATTCTCTCCCCGCCCATGTAAGCACGACGGTGAGCGACTCTGACGGATTCCAGGATGACACGGCGAAGTATCGGCTGACAAAGGACGGTGGGGCAACCTGGGAGGACTGGACCAGGACAGGGCTTCTGGTAAGCGGGAATGGCACTGGCAGGAGCATAACCGTGGGTGGCCTGACACTCCGGGATTCCGCCGATGCCAACCGAATCCAGTTCCGGATACTCAACGGAGGCGGCATCACACAGACCAGCCCAATCTACATCATGCGGGTGGATGCCACACCTCCGGGAGCGCCTTTCAACTTGCAACCCTCGCCCACAGGCTGGAGTTCCACGAACGATTTTGCGCTAGACTGGACCAATCCGGCAGACACTTCCGGCATTGCCGGCGCATACTACAAGCTGGACGGCGAGCCTGCGAGCCCCAGCGATGGCACATGGGTCCCGGGAGATGGCGTTCATCACGTCGACGGCATCACCGTCCCCGCGCCTGGCAAACACAGCATCTACCTCTGGCTGAAGGACAAGGCGGGCAACTCTGATCCGGACACAAGGAATGTCAAACTAAACGCCTTCTGGTACGATCCGATTCCACCGACTACCACACTGACCATCTCCGGCACCCCCGGCAACGCAGGGTGGTATGTTACCCCGGTGACCGGAACACTCCACGTAGTGGAAATACCCTCTGGAGACTATACATCCACCTACCGGATAGATGGCGGCGGGTGGCATATAGGTAGTCAGTGGATCGTCAGCACCGAGGGGTATCACACAGTAGACTACCACTCCACCGACGCGGCAGGCAATGTAGAGCCGATCCACACCATGAACCTGGGCGTGGATACGATTCCACCCCACACCGACTACTCCGTGACTCCTGCCAAAACGTCCGACGGCTGGATCGTAGAACCGATAACCATCACCCTGTCGGGGTTCGATGGGGGCAGCGGCATTGCCGCTACCCGCTATCAGATCAACGGGGGAACGTGGATGAGCGGAACGGTGATTCCTCTGGATGGGGAGGGCACTTACACAGTCACTTTTGCCAGCGAGGATGTGGCCGGAAACCGTGAAGCGCCGCAAAGCCTATCATTCCGCATGGACACCACCCCCCCGGTAACAGCTTACTACCCAACCGGGCAGGAGGGGGACAATGGCTGGTTCCGGTCACCCGTATCCATCACGCTGGTGCCCAGTGACAACGGCTCCGGTGTGGCGTCCACTTTCTATCGTGTGGACGGCGGCCCATGGCACCAGGGAACTGGCTTTCTCCTGGGCGTGGACGGGATCCATACCCTCCAGTTCTATTCCGTGGACAACGCGGGCAACCAGGAAACTGGCTATCCAGTCACCATCAAGATAGATTCGAAGCCGCCTGGGTCGCCCCTTGCGCTCAACATCACACCGGGGGGGTGGAGCAACACCAATGATTTCACCATCACGTGGGCCAGCCCATCGGATCTCTCGGGCATCGCCGGAGCGTACTACAAACTGGACGATCCCCCGACCGCTCCGGATGACGGGAATTTCGTCGCCAGCGACCACATAGCGCGCAGGATACAGGTGCCTGGGGATGGCGTCCACAGCCTCTACCTCTGGCTGCGAGACAACGCTGGGAATGTGACACACATGGAGCGTGGGTTCCTCCCCCACGCTTTCTGGTACGACTCTACCCCGCCAACCACAGGAATCCATATAGACGGGGTGGCGGGGGACAACGGCTGGTATCGCTCGTTCGTCACCGTGACACTCCCTGTTACCGATGTCCTCTCCGGCGCCGCTGATACGTTCTACCGCCTGGATGGTGGCAGCTGGCGCATCGGGAACGCGTTCTACCTTCGGGAAGAGGGAAAGCATACCCTGGACTACTACTCGGTGGACCACGCCGGAAACCAGGAACCAATCCATCCTACCGTCCTCAGGGTGGACACTCACGCCCCTGGCAAGGCGATAAATCTGACAATACAGCCTACGGGGTGGACGAACAGAGACGATTTTTCCATCCACTGGGAGGTACCCCTGGATATCTCAGGTATCGGTGGGGCGTACATCAAGCTCGATTCGCCCCCGCGGAGCGACAGGGACGGCGCTTTCTTCGTCGCGTCCACCGACGTGCCCCATTTCTCCACCGGCAGCGAAGGGTCTCACGACCTCTATTTCTGGCTGGCAGACCAGGCAGGAAATTCCGATGCCTCCACCGCCATTCACATCACCCACGCCATGTCCTATGATGGGACTCCGCCTCAGGGAACGCCACATTTGGACGGCCCCGCAGGTGAAAATGGCTGGTTCAAAGGCAACGTGGGTGCCACAATTGCCTACACCGATCCAGTCTCCGGTGTGAGCAGCACGTGGCTACGGCTGGATGGTTCGCCATGGGTACCCGGCGCTGCCACTGTGATCTACGGCGATGGGGTACACCATCTTTCTTTCTACGGCATAGACCAGGCGAGAAACATTTCCCCGGAGCAAACCATCACCGTGGCGATAGACAGCAAGGCACCAGTTGCACGTTTCTCCGGATTCAACACGAGCCAGAAAGCCCCCCTTTTCCCGATACACTGGCAAGGTTTCGATCCACCGCCTGGTTCTGGCATTTCCGGCTACGACGTGCAGGTCCGGCACGGATGGACAGGACCATGGGAAGACTATCTGCTGATGAGCAAGGATAATGAGGTTTTCTTCTACGGAGAACGTGGGCACAGCTATAGTTTCCGCCTGCGCGCACATGATACGGCAGGCAACGTGCAACCATGGACTGCGCCAGCGTTCACTCTGGTGCAGCCAGTGCAGAATGGCGATTTCGAGACAGGCAATTTCCTCGATTGGACGGTGGGCGGAAGGCTGATGGAGCTGGGAGCAGTAGTGCCGATCACCTCAACCACAGGCGGGCAAACCCTCGCGGGGCGTCTCGGGAGTCCAGACTATGGTCCTGGCGTCAGGGGTGTCGGCTACGTCCCGGTGGGACGCGGCGCCATCACCCAAACCATAACCGTTCCATCTTTGAATGAACTGGCAAAGCCGCAGTTGTTCCTGAGATACCGGATGTTCACCTACGATGTCATGTGGAGCAACTACTACAAACGGTACTACGACACCTTCGAGGTGCACCTGATAGACCAGAACGGCCACGAAGCTGTACCACTCATAGATGGATACCAGGGAAGCGAATATGCCACCCTACACGATCTTGGGTGGAAAGAGGCGCGGGTCGATTTGACGCCCTACGCCGGCCAGCAGATTCAGGTCGTGCTTGCAAACTACAACCGATGGGACAACAGGTTCAACACATGGACATATGTGGACGATGTGAAAGTGATCAATGCGGAGCTCACCCACAAGACGTTCCTGCCGCTGGCTGCAGGAGCAGCAAGCGTCGCTGCTGCCTCCTCGTCGGAAGAAAGCGGACGGACGCCCATCGCAGCCCATCCCGTGGAAGGTAAACCGTTACGATGAATGACATCGGGCCCGAAGAGGAACGCCGTCCCAGTCTCCCAGACGAGGAAGCCTTCAACGAGGCGGAGGCGCTCTACCACGAGGGGATGGCAAATTACCAGAGAAGACAGTGGCGCGCTGCCTTGGATGCGTTCACGCGCCTGCAGGAAATCCAGCCGGATCGTCCGGGCCTGAATACCCTTCTGGACGAAGTCCAGTGGTTCCTCAGGCTGGAGGAAATGGGGCCGGAAGGAAAAGCAAAAGTGGCCCCGCCGGAGGAATCTGAGGAGCACGAGAAACCGCGCAGGCGCCTCTGGTGGATACCGATTTTGCTTCTTGTCGTAGGAGGCGTGGCTGTTTTCCTGTTCCTGTGCCAGAGCAGCCGATCCGACGCCCAGAAACGCTACCTCTACAACCGGGGGCAGGCGCGTCTGGCCGCTGGCGACTACGAAGGCGCACGTGAGGCGTTCCAGAAACTTTTGACCCTCGATCCGGGAAACCAGAGCGCCGAGGCAGGCCTGGAGCAGGCAACGAAATTGCAAAGCCTGGCCCTGTGGTACGCTCAGGCGCACAAAGCGATAAAAGACGAAGATTGGGACACGGCAGTCGAGAACCTTCAGAAAATCCTGGATGAAGACCCAAATTACGAGGACGCTTCTCAGCTGCTGGAGATGGTGAAGCGACAGCAACGGCTTGCCGGACTGTACAACGACGGTACACGCTTCAGGGACAAGGGGAACTGGGAGAAGTGCATCCAGGATTTTTCCAAGGTCAGCGACATCGACCCCGGCTACCGGAAAGAAGCAGTGCAAGAACATCTTTTTTTCTGCTATCTCAAAGCAGGGGAAGCGTTGATAGAGGACAATCAGCCATCTGTGGTGACTGCAAACCAGGCAATCCAGCGTTTCAACAGCGCTCTCCTTATCCACCCGAAAAACCAGGAGGCACTCCAGGAGCGGAACATGGCACAGCTTTACATGGAAGGGCTGAAATTCCTGGATCAAAAAGGGAATGCTGAAGCACTCACCAGGTTTCAGATAATCTACAGCTATCGGCAGGATTACGCTAACGGCCAGCTGTCCCAGCTTCTCTACCAGATTTACCTGGACGTGGCGAAAAAAAGGGTGAACGGAGGCGACTACCTGGCCGCTCTGGGATATCTCAAAGCGGCACTGGCCCTCGACGTGAAAGACAAAACCAAAGCTAAGTCCCTGTTCGATGCTGTTGTGCGGGCTCTCGCCACCCCGATCCCAACTTCTACGGTCACGGCGACCATCACTCCCACGCCGCTGCCGACTGCAACAACAACCCCATCCCCTACGCCCACGCCCACGTCGACCCCATCGCCCGTGCCAATGCCCACGCCAAAGCCGAAACCAACGGCAACGCCCAGCCCACAGCCCACACCTACGCCATTGCGGTAGCGGAACTATGAAGCGGATATCGCGCATTCTAGGGCTAGGGACATTGATTTTTCTGCTTCCCCTCTTGCCGCTGTTCACCGGCGGGGGAGGAGCGGCGCCCCATTCCTGGAAACAGATTGGCATGCCAGGGGTAAGCCTGGGTGGAGTCCTGGCAACCACTTACGGCGGCCTCACCAGGGTGTACGTCTGGCCAGTCCAGGGAGGGCTTCTGCGAAGCGTGGACGACGGCAAGACATGGCAGTCGCTAGGTCTGGAACACGCACACGTGCTGATCCTGGTCGCAAGCCCTGACGACCCCCGATCACTCTACATGGCTTTGGAAACCCAAGATGGAACCGCTGCGCTATATCGAAGTACGGATGGGGGAGAGAGCTGGCTGGAAATACTGGAACAGTTGGAGATAGCATCATCCGGCGTCTCCCTGGCCGTGGGGCACGGGGAGGCCCCGTTCCTGTTCGTCCTGTCGGGCAATACTCTGGCATGGAGTCCGGATGGCGGCAAGGCATGGCTCGCCGCATCCCTGCCAGACGCACGTCCTACGACCGGGATAATGCTGGCAGGAAAGAAAGATACTCTCATCCTTGGGACGGATCGGGGACTCTGGGAGAGCAACGATCAGGGAAAGAGTTGGGCTGCAGATGCCGAGGTGCCACGCGCCCCTGTGGAGGCACTGTGGACGCTCCCACAAGGCTCTACCTGCGTCGTAACCGCAGAAGCTATCTCGTGCCGCACGGACGGGGGAAAATGGGCTTCGAGCAGCATGCCCCCTACGGATAGGGTGATTCTCGGCATCGGGCATCCACACAACCCTTCCTGCCATTACATTCTGTCGGATTCCGGCGTATGGTGCCGCTCGGGAACGAACGCGCCCTGGGCAAAATGCGACAAGGGGCTTGGTGGAGTGCCGGCAGGGCTTTCCGTTGCGGGCAATGCGCTCTATGCCGCCACGGACAATGGCCTCTGGATGCTGCGGATTTACGTCCCGGAAGCGCCCACACCCTCGCCAGTGCACACCCGCGCCTCCGCCCCCGTATCGCCTCCCTCCACGCTGCTCCCCACTGCCACGCCGCGCATGCCCACGGCAACGTATACGCCCGTGCCCACCGAAACACCTACGACCTCCTTCGTGGGGCGCCCTACGCGGACAGCCACACCTGTGGCTGCAACGTCACCGCCCCCGGCGGCTACGAAGACCACTCAGCCCACCTCCGCTCCGGAGGCATCTCCTACGCCCATGCGGAAAATCACACCGCCTCCCACCGCTACCCAGACAAGGCCTACGGGTTCACCGTCGCCCTCCACGGCAACCCCAGGCCCGCCGCCCGTGAGATAGGGGGCAGATGATGGCTAGAAAGTTGTGGGAACCAAGACGACTGGCATGGGTCTTTCGGGGCATCCTGGCGGCGGCAGGAGGGTTTTACTGGCTGTTCCCATCGAGCGAGGCAGCCAGAGCAAGGTTCCTGCCCGGGCTGATCCCGTACATCCTGGTAGCACTTGCCCTCACAGTGTGGGAAGCAGCATCCGGCAGGCCGGACGGAGTCCTCCCCTGGGTTGGATTTGCTCTGGATGCGACGTTCATCACTTTCCTGGTATGGAGCAGCGGTAACACCGCTACCCCGTTCTACCTGTTGTACGTCCTCCTGGTCCTGAGAACGGCCTGGGAAGGCGTCCGGTCACCGCACCTCTGGTGGGGAGGATTTCTGACTGGCCCGCTCTACATCCTTGCACTCCGTTGGCAGACCGAAGACTGGGGATTCCTCCGAGACCCAAATTTCCTGGGGCGGTACGTTCTTCTCCTGATGCTTATCTGGATAAGCCTTGTGTGGGCGTGGAGACAATCCAGGCTGAGCCAGGAGAACATGCGGTTACGGGGGCGTCTGGCGATGCAGAGCGCAGACCTGGAGAGCAAGACTCAGATACTCCAGCAGACCGCTGCTGACCTCGGAGAGCGGGTACTGGAACTCAGGACCCTGCAGGAAGTGGCAAGAGATCTGAGCACCACTTTACAGATGGAGGAAATGCTGCAAATAGTGGCAGAGAGGCTGGTCACACTGCTCGGAGTGCCAAGGGGTGGTGTAGCGCTTTTGGAGGATGTGTCTCTCTCCGGCGTTGCAGCCTTCGGCGATGGAGCGGACGAGTTCATGAACCTGGAGATGCCCCTGGACTCCACTATCGAGCTGAAATCCGCCCTGGACCAGAAACGCCATCTGATCCTCTCCGGCGGCGATGGTCCTTCGCTGTCAGGATGGTTCGGAAGAGAGACGCTGGCGGTACCGCTGGTAACCCGTGGCAGGGCTATCGGGATGCTTTTCGCTGCCTCCGACGGCAAGGATGGCTTCCCGGAGAAAGCGCAACGGCTGGCTGTCAGTTTCGCTTATCTGGCTGCTGCCGCTATCGAAAATGCCCTTCTCTACCGGAATGTGTGGGAAAAACACGGTGAGCTAGAGGCGATCCTGGCAGGCATCGGCGATGGAGTCATTGTTGCAGACCCGGTACTTTCCCTGGTGCTCATGAATCCGGTGGCAGAGAGGATATTCTCTCTGGCAGAGTGCCCAACTCAGGGGACCCCATTGACGGGTTTCCTTCCACCCCAGGCGGTCGAACTGGTACGGCAAACTCTCGCCGGGGATCAACCTGTCAGGGTGGAGGAGATTTCGCTAAATCGCACCGGCGATGGGAAAACCTGGGTTTATCAGGCCCTGGCGTCCAGGGTGATGAGCGAGAGCGGACGCATACAGGGAGTGGTCACGGTGCTGCGCGACGTCACGGGTCAGAAAGAGCTGGAGCGGATGAAGTCCAATTTCCTTTCGGTGGTTTCACACGAGCTGAAGACCCCTCTTCACTCCATCAAAGGGTTCGTGGAAATCATCCTGATGGGGAAGACCGGCCCCATAACGGACATCCAGCAGGACTTCCTGACCACGGTAAAGGAGCAGACCGATCATCTCCAGAGGTTGATCGAGGATCTCCTGGCATTCTCCCGGCTGGAATCGGGAGAATTACGCCTGCGCCTTTCCGAGGTACTGCCTGCAGAGATCGTGGCAACGGTGAGACAAAGGTTGGCACCACTGGCGGAGCGGAACGGCCTGGAACTGCGCAACGAAGTTCCTCCGGACATCCCGACGATTTACGCCGATCCCGTGCGGTTAGAGCAAGTGTTCACGAACCTGATGGAAAACGCAATAAAGTTCACGCCATCCGGCGGGACCATTACGGTAGGCGGCGAGGATCGAGGGGAAGAGGTGCTTTTCTGGGTCTCCGACACGGGGATAGGAATCCCGCTGGAAGAACAGGAGCGGATTTTCGAGCAGTTTTACCAGGTGGATAGCGGCCCGAACCGACTGTACCGCGGCACTGGCCTTGGCCTGAGCATCTGCAAACACATCGTCACACGCCACGGCGGACGGATATGGGTGGAGAGCACGCCAGAGAAAGGAAGCACTTTTTATTTCACACTGAAGAAGCATTTAAGCGAGGAGAATACAGAGGCTCTCGACTTTGGCGAATGAAGCAGTCGCCATGGGCGGCAATTGTATTCTGATTCGAACTATCCGGCCGGCAGAACTGCCAACGACGTCACAAAAGGCAGCCCTTTGCCGATCATCTCCCAACTCTCGCCTCTGTCTTTGCTTTCCCAAAGATGTCCTCCGCTGGAACCAGCAATGACCGCATCACCTGTGCTCGCGAACGCCGTTATCATTTCCTCGAGATCTATTCCGAGCCCTTTGCTCACCGCATACCAGCTTTCTCCCCAGTCGTCGCTCCGGTACACGATACACCTGGCTCCCTCTGGCTGGTTCCAGAAAACCTCTGGGGCTATCGCTCCCGCCGTCAAGAGCACGTCCCCATCACGCGTCCTCCCAGGCAAGAGAATTGCAGGGACCAAGTGCAGCCTCCGTATCCCGTCTACGAGCCGATGCCAGTAGAAACCGCCATCGTCGGTTCGGAAAAAGCCGCTCTCCGTCGCTGCGAAAACCACCCCCCTCTCTCTCGGGTGAGCGATCAGAGTATGAACCGTGCTGTAGATTCCACCCTCGAGCTGGCGCCAACGCTTGCCTCCGTCCCTGGTGCGAAGGATCCCGGCATCCTCCACCGCCGCATAGACCGTGCCGGCACTTCTGGGGGAAAAATCGATATCCAGCACTGCAGGAGAGTGTGGCGGTTCGACCACCCACCATGAGTCGTATCCTTCTAATCCGTACACGCCTTTGCATTCCTCCCAGGACATGCCGTTATCCCGGCTGACCCAGAGAGCAGCGGGGACAGAGCCGGCCCACACCATGTCCGGCGTTTCCCTGTGGTATCCCCAGGCCGTTACCTGAGGCAGATCGAGCGTTGTCCATTCATTGTTTTTCAGCCGTACAGGGTCGCCTCCGCGCCGACCCACTAAAACATCACCGTCCATCATAACCACATCGGTCACAGCCCATCCGCCGGGCGACAAACGGGCGAACCCTTCGCCCTTCTCTACCCAAAGCCCATCCCTCGTACCCACGAGGATCTCCATCTCCGGTCTTATCTCCTATCCATCAAACCTGTGCTGCCCCGCATCTACCTGACAGGCAGGAATTTCCTCACTATGTCCCTGAGCGACTCTATGTCGTAAGGCTTTGGCAACACTGCCTGGAAGCGGTTGTCTGCCATAGAAATAGGAATTCCTCGCGAATCTACGTAAGCGGTCAGAACTACTACCGGCACATTGGATTTCATCTTGTCCCTCAGAATGCTCAACAAGTCCCATCCCACTTCTCCTGCCATCATTATGTCCAGTAGGATCAGGTCTGGCGGGTCAGTGGAGATGCAATCCAACGCTTTCTCCATCGTAGTCGCACTTTTCACGACTACATCCTCGTATGAACTCAGGATCAGCTCCGTAAGGCGCCCAATTTCGGGCTCGTCGTCCACATGCAGTACCACGTATTTCCGATGGTTTCCAGCCCTTGAAGCCTCTTTTTCCACTTTTGGACCTCCGAAAGATGCCCGGCGACCGAAGTCGCGAGCCATATCTTGCCAGGTCGACCCCGGCGACCTGCGGGAGCCGCTGCAGGGCAGTTTCACAGCCCGTAGCACGCGGCTTTAACAATCGTGCCGTGCCGGGGCTTTCGAAGCAAACCGAAAGCCCTAAGCCGTCCCGAGAGCTCTCCCGACACACCTGGGGCGAATCACACGATTCACCACTGGAGTCGATGGAGACCAACGACAGATCAGGAAAGCTCCCCCCCAGGATTTGTTTCGGATTCCCGTGCCGGCTTTTTCTCCGACGCGATAGGCAGTGTTACGTAGAATGTGCTCCCTCTTCCAGGGATTCCGGTGCTCTCCGCCCACACACGCCCGCCATGCGCCGCCACGATCTCTTTCACCAATGCCAGCCCTATGCCAGCACCCCCAAACCTCCTGGTCGTCGACCCATCCACCTGGTAGAATCTGTCGAAAATCTTCTCCAGCTTGTCTGGGAGTATGCCGATCCCGAGATCGATCACTTTCAATACGGCCTCATTTTCTCCTGACTCGGCACTGGTCTGCAGCGATACCGTGACAGTACCGCCATCGGGGCTGAATTTTATGGCATTGTCCAGCAAATTGTTCATGACTCGCTGCAGGTACTTTCTATTGCCCAGAACGACAACGGGGCCGTCGGTAAGTTCCTTCTTGAACTTGACGCCTGCCTCCCTTGCCTTCACACCCATCTCGCCTACTGTCTCATCAACCATAGCTTTCAGGTCTATCTCGTCCCGTTCGATCGACCTGACGACTGGGGATTTGAGCGCGAGCAGGTCGTCCACCATCGAGCTGAGATCTTGCGACCGACGTACCATAACCTGAATGGCGGCCTCTTGCTCCGGCGACAGGCTTCCCATTCCCCCGGAGAGCATCAGTTCGGCGTACCCTCTTATGAGTGCCAAAGGGGTACGCAATTCGTGGGAGACATTCTGGACCAATTCCTCGCGAAGGCGCAATGCTTCTTTGAGTTCCTCGTTAGCATCCTTGATTTCCTCGTAAAGGCGCGCATTCTCTATGGCAACCGCGGCCTGTGTTGCAAATGCCAGAGCCATCCGGGCATGTTCTTCTTTATAGAAATCCGGCTCTCTCTTGTCCAGGGTTATCATTCCTATCACACGATCCCCCACTTGCATAGGCACCCCTATCCAAGAGCGAATGATCGTCCCTTTGGGGAGGTGACATGGCTTGAAACTCTCATATGTTTCAGAAGCATCTCTCAGTATGTAAGGCGATCGGGAAGATATTACCTCTCTGTTCGGCGGTTTAGCAGGATCGACCTCGGTTCCTATCACTTCGGATAGATCCTGGAAGCCCCTGCCGCCTATTATCTCCAGGGTATTCTCATGGAGAATCTGCACCGATGCAGTATCGTAGGGCACCGCCGTCTGAAGCCTGCTTAGGATAAGGTCTATGACTTTATCTCGATCCAGGGTGGTGCTGAGCGCAAGAGCTACGTCTCGGAGGGTTTCTGCTTCCTGCCGTCTTAGACGCTCTTCGTTTATCAATCTGGCATTCTCCAGGGAACTTGCCAATTGGCGTGCTACATCCTCCAGCAGTATGGCATCTTGCTCATCGAAGAAGTCTTGCTGGTTTGCCTGCAAATCGAGCACGCCCAGCACTTTTCCGTGGCTCAGGATTGGGATCACCATTTCTGACCTGGTGCTCGGAATGCATTCCAGGTATCTCGGGTCCTTGGAGACATCGCCCACCAGCACGGTTTCCTGGTTCCGTGCGCCATACGTCATCAGACCCTTGCCCTCCAGCGGGAACTCTTCTCCCAACTTCACGCATTCTTCCGCTTCACGTCCTGCAACCGCCTTTACAACGAGTTTTTCGTCATCCTTGTCCGTCAATGCTACGGCTACCCCGCAATTTTCGAGCATTCCTCCGACCATACTTGCGGTTTCTCTCAGCAATTCCTCTTCATCCAACATGCTCGCCAGCCGAGCGTTTATGAGATGCGTCTGCTGGAGTCGGGACGCCCTCGCTCTCGCCTGTCCCAGAAGCGTGGTCTCTCTTACCACCAAACCAAACTGGCGGAGCAACGTCTCCAGGAAGCCCTCTCTGTAATGTCTGAAAGTGTCAGGGTTTTTGAATCCCAGGTAGAGAGTCCCAACGGATTCCCCTCCAGCTTTCAGGAAGGCGAGGAAATTGAGGATAAGGCCCATCTTTTTTGCGATCTCTATTTCGACCGGTGCTGCTTTGTACTTGGAAGCCAATAAATCGTCCAGATAGACTGTCTCGTAAAGGGGAGCTTCCCGCTTTCCCCCAGCGGCGAAGCTTGGCTTTCGGAAAAGGTATACCTCCATCACCAATGCTTTCATCTGCTCCAGGGTATCATCGTCCAGACCTTGGGCAGCTATTTCCATAGGGGCTATTTCCCCTTTTGGCGGGCTCAACAAAGCCAGCACCCCCAGATCTGCCTGCAAAATACCTCTCACCATTTCCAGTGCTTTCTTGAGCCTCTCCCGGATAGGTATGGCTGCCGTGCCCATCTCAGCCAAGATGTTCAGCCGCTCCAATTCCATGAGATAGGTTTGGGTTTCCTGCTCCCAGTGAATTCGCTCCAGGGTGGAATTAGCCAGGTCGGCAAAAGCAGACAGTGTGGGGACATATTCCTCCGATAGGAAGTCTGCCATCAGCAACCATAGGAGAGTATCGCCTGCAGGCCTGAGTACGCGTAATGCTATGACCTTCCTCCCCAATTCAGGTGGAAACACATCGGACAGGCCGGGCATAACCTCAGGTGAAGTGCGCTTAAATACCTCAGAAAGCATCTGCCGGACTCCGGGATTTGACAGAGCTTTGTTCAATGCGTCCTGAGGCATACCGCGCTGGCCGGGAATATACCCGCTCTCAACCGTCATCCCGCCATCCTCGCCGACCCGAAGCAGAATGTTAGAAACCCCCTCCTTTGCCAGTGCCTGTCCCAGGGTATTCAACACAGCATCTTCACTCTCCGCACTGGCTACCCGGAGTGCAGCGTCATTGAGGCTGCGCATCAGGAATTCGGTGCGGACTTTCTGTGTTATATCCCTGACGATTGCTGATATACCTATGACCTCACCATCGTCATCCAGAATGGGCGCGGCTGTCGCTGATACAGTAATCACATCACCATTCTTTTTGACGGCATCGGTTACTGCTGTCTGAGCAGAGCTCGCCGCAACCCCGTCCCATGAATATCCAACAGGCTCCGGAATGATCGCCAGGTAAGACTTCCCAACGATCTCTTCAGCGCTGTACCCGAATATCCTCTCCGCAGCAGGGTTCCAGCTCATGATTATCCCGTCCGTGGACACGCCGAAAATCGCATCACCGGACGAGTTGACAATATTGGCCAGATACCTCTCCCGCTCTTGGATGCGCTCCTCAAGCTGTCTTTTTTCCGTTATATCCCTTGCCACCCGGACAAGGCCGGATACTTCGCCATCCTCCAAGACTGGGACTACTTCTATGTCATAGATTCCGGGGAGACCATGTGCCCCTTCCCCTTCCCTGGACACCCCTGCTCTCTTCTGAAGTGCTTCCAAGATAGGACAGTCGCGAGGAGCCTCCGGCTGATGACACACCATCTCGTAGCATTTCCTGCCGACAATCTCCTGCACAGGCACACCGGACATCTGTGCCTGCCTCTTGTTCGCACGGAGGATCGTCAGGTCTTTGCCGAGGAGCAATACCCCTTCTTCCAAGGCATCGAATGTGCTTTCCCATTCTCTCTTGCCGCGCTCCACAACTGAGAAGAGGTATGCATTGTCCAGGGCTACGGAGACATTGCTCACCAGAATCTCTGCCAGGTGGACCTCATGCTCAAGAAAAGGCCTGGGGGTAGAACGATACAATATCACAGCCCCAATGCGTTTCATCAGTTTGATGGTAATTGGCAGTACCAGATAAGAAGCGATGTTTTCTTCCTTGAAAGCCCTGCGTGCAAGAGGGTGTATAGACTCATCCTGTGCATCTGCCACCATCACGATAGAGCCTTTCAAGACTTCTCTCCCTGGAAGGAGAGTGTAGTTCTTTCCCACAAAACCCTTATACTTTTCCGAGAGCCCCTTTGTATACAACCATTTCAGGTCATGACCCTCACTTTTCAACATTACCCCTACTTTATCGGCGTGTAAGAGAGACCCGGTGGCCAATGCTAGCCTCTCCAACATGGCAGCAGGGTCTAGCTCCATCAGAATATTGGGGATTTCCTCCGAAGCTTTGCGGAAAGTCTCCACCTGTTCCTGCCAACGCCTGGTGGCCCTCACGTTGCTCGATCCTACGGAGAATATCCGCGCTACCAGCCCCAGCGCGTGCATCTCTGCCTGGGAGAATTCGTGCCTTTGGTAGCTGACCACCTCCAGCACCCCCAAGACCTTATTCTCTTCGGACCTTATCGGCACCCCCATCACCGAAGCGAAACGCTCCTGTTCGTAATTCTTCGACCGACCTTCCCATGAGGGGTAGTCCCCCACACTCATCGGCTTGTCGTTTTGGAATATTCTGCCTCCCAGCCCTTCGCCTGGCAGGAGATCTGCGCCTGCGCATTTCGGATCCACGCCGTAAGAACCTCTAATGACCAGCTTCCCACTTTCCGGGGACCAGATGTAGAGGTAGCTTTCTTCACATTTCAGGAGCTGCGCTGCTTCCTTCGCTGTTGCTGCCAGCAAGGCTTCCTCGCCTTTATGTCGGAGTATTTCCACGGCGACATCATACAAGCCAGCCAGGAGGTTCTCCACCCGCTCTCTCTCCGCTTCTACCTCGCGCCTGCGTATGCCATCCTCCAACACCACCGGAATGCTGCCGAGATGGCTCTTGGGGAGATATTCCAGAGCACCTCCCGTAATGGGCTCGTGAACGAAACTCTTCCAGTC
>WFSD01000023.1 GCA_015486235.1 Anaerolineae bacterium | reverse complement strand
TATCTATCAGGAAATCGGTGTTGAAAACGTAGATTCCCATGCTGGCGAGAGTGCTGTATGCCCACCGCGGTTTCTCCTGGAACTCCACCACCTCGCCGTCGGGGTCCACCCGGACTATCCCGAAGCGGTACGTCTCGTACTTGGGCACGGTGCGCACAGCCAGGGTCACGTCAGCGCTTTTCTCCAGGTGAAAATGTATCAGAGGGCGGTAGTCCATTTTGTAGATGTGGTCTCCTGCAAGCAACAGCACGTAATCCGGGTGTTGTTCCTGGATGAAATCCAGGTTCTGGATCACCGCGTCGGCTGTGCCTCTCTGCCAGCTGGTGTTCTCCACACCCAAGTATGGCTGGAGCAGGTGAACGCCGCCGTGTAGCCTGTCCAGATCCCATGGTTTCCCGACGCCAATGTGATCGTTCAGACCCCGAGGCCAGTACTGGGTCAGAACCCCGACATTGTAGATGTTCGAATTCACACAGTTGGACAGGGTGAAATCTATCACCCTGTATTTTCCGCCGAAAGGGACGGAGGCCGCTGCACGGCGGGCCGTCAACACACTCAGGCCTTTCCCCGGCCCCCCTGCCATGATCATCGCCAGGACACTCCCGCTCATGTTCCCACCTCCTCACCTCCCACTGACTCTCCAGATGGGACGATGCCGTCGGCGAAATGCGTGAAATCTTTCTCCTCTGCAAAGGAGTGTACCAGAACATTACGCCCAAGAGTAAAACCTTTGGGGACTCTGGCCCCCTTGCCTATTACGGTGATGCCGGTATAGACCCTGTCCGGCTGCTCTCTGTTAGGCGTGTCGATATCCTCCCCGACGCCTACCTTCGTGCCGATGCCTATGACGACATCCTTGTCTATGATAGCCTTATCCACTTTGGCGCCCGGCCCGATCCAGGTATCGTTCATTACCACGGAGTCCTGCACCTCGGCACCGGGCGCCACGTAGACGCCGGGGGATATCACCGAATGGTATACCTGCCCATGAATCACAGCACCGTTGGCCACCAAGCTTTGCCGGACGATCGCCTGAGGCGTGAACTTTACTGGCGGCTTCTCCTGGCTCCTGGTATGTATGACCCAATCGGGATCGTAGAGGTTGAGGGGCGGATCGGAAGAGAGAAGACTCAGGCTGGTCTCCCAGTAAGATTGCAGCGTTCCCACATCTACCCAATAACCCTCGAAAAGGTAAGCAAAAACCCTGTCCCGGCCTATCATGCTCGGTATGACATGCTTCCCAAAGTCCTCCCGAGAGGTGTCAGGACCAGCCTCTTCCATCCGCACTTTCAGAATGCTGGAGTTGAAGACATAAATCCCCATCGATGCCAGGTCACCAGGCGGCTCTTTGGGCTTTTCCCAGAATCTGGTAACCATGTAGGAGCCATCCACCTCCATGATCCCAAAACGGTGCGCCTCCTCAATGGGCACCCGCATCACCGCGATGGTCAGGTCGGCGTTGTTCCTCTCATGGAACTCCAGCATAGGGCGGTAATCCATTTTGTAAATATGATCTCCAGAGAGGACGAGGAGCATGTTTGGCCTTTGGGACTCAATAAAATTCCAGTTCTGCCAGACGGCATCCGCCGTCCCGCGATACCAGATATCCCTACCAAATGTCTGGTAAGGTTGCAGCAACTGAACCCCACCCCGCGCCCTGTCCAGATCCCACGGTCTGCCGATACGGATGTGATCATTGAGTGAGTGCGGCCTGTACTGGGTCAGCACTGCCACATTGTAAATGCCGGAATTCACGCAATTGGAAAGGGTGAAATCGATGATCCTGTACTTAGCTGCGAAAGGCACCGATGGCTTTGCCCTGTGCTCTGAAAGAACGCTGAGGCGCGTTCCCTGCCCTCCCGCCATTATCACCGCCAGCACGTTTCTCATAATCGCCCTCAATCTGTGGATACTCGCATTCTGTCGTACTACTTACTCAGCCTGAGGACCTCGTGGCCATTCGAACACAGGAAATTTGGTGGCTTTTTTCAGGCTGGTTAGCCGCCACCCACATGCAACCAAGACATAACCTGAACAATTACATTCTACCATACAGCGGGGAACCCTCAAAAGCACGGGGCGCGGCATGCCACAGGACCAGTCAGAACCAGGAATGACACAGGGGGTGCAGGGGGATTTTTGTCTCGGGCCTCTCTAGCCCTCTTGGATTTGCTACGGTCTTCTGCTCTGCACCCACTTTGACCTCCCCAGCAGGTTGTGCTAGAATAGCTGCGCCATGCAACAGGTACAGAGGCATTACTACACATGGTCTTCCCCAAGAAGGCCAACAAAACGTTCCTACAATAGTAAGCTGATAGGGCGGGTGCTGGCAGTCCTGCTGATACTGCTGTTTGTGCTTGCTTCCTACCAGATGTACAACACAGCGCGCTCTGTGGTGCGCGATACACCGGATCTCTCTTTGCTCCCCTCAGTGCTAAAGCCCATAGTACCGGCAGATACCTCCGGCCCTGTTCCTTCAGGAGGAAAAGAGCCCGCTGGAAAAGAAATCTCCGGAGCAGTCGTCTCCGGTAAGAAGAATGATCTCCAGGAGCCGATAAATATCCTCCTTCTTGGCATCGACAAACGTCCGGGCGAGACAGATCCTGCCCGCACTGACACGATGATAGTTCTCCATTACAATCCCAAAAGCCATACACTTGGAATGCTCTCCATTCCACGCGATCTCTGGGTACAGATCCCGGGCGATGGGGAAAACCGGATAAATATGGCATACCCGCTGGGGGAGATCAAAAAATACCCCGGCGGAGGGCCTGCACTGGTCAAAGAGACCGTCCGACGGGTTATTGGCTACCCGATCGACTATCACGTTATGATAAATTTCAATGGATTCCGACGGCTGATCGACCTGATCGGGGGGATAGATGTGGATGTACCAAAACCAATAGACGATCCAACGTACCCGAGTGACAACTACGGATACGACCCACTCCACATCCCTGCCGGGCACATCCACATGAACGGAGAGTTAGCACTCAAATATGCCCGCACGCGCCACCAGGATTCCGACATCGGCAGAGCCCACAGACAGCAACAGGTCATATTGGCGATACGGGACAAAGTCCTGCGATCGCGCATGCTCCCGTCCCTCATACGCAGGGCTCCGCAGATATATCAAGCGTTGGGCGATTCCATGAGCACCGACCTGCCTCTCTCTGAGATGATATCCCTGGCACAGTCACTAAGCAATTCCAACTTACGGATCAAGCAGGCAGTCATCGACGAGACGGAGACAAAAGAATATAAGACACAAGGCGGGGCGTGGGTTTTGCTTCCACTTCGGGACAAAATCAGGCCGGTGGTGGACAGCGTGATGGGAGATTGTCCAGTCGTCCCGGCACTGGCACCCGCGACACAGGCACCGGCATCACCGCTGGAAAAAAGCGCTGCCCAGGCTCTTGAGGAGCGCCTGAGGTTAGAAGATGCTCACATCGTGGTGCTAAACGGCACTATGAGGGAAGGGCTTGCCGCCAGCACTGCCAAGGGCCTCAGGAAGATGGGGCTCGACGTTACGGCGATCGGCAACGCCGATAGAGCGGATTACAGCCACACGGTCCTGCTGGTCTACGATCGGAAAAAAGCCACCATCTCGGAGCTCAAGACCATCTTCGGAATAAAGCCGGAAAACATCCGCCTGGGAGCCAACCTGAAAAATCCGGCTGACTTGATCTTGATCCTCGGGCAGGACGCCCCCTCCGCATTGAGATAGCGCATCCTCTCACCCTATTTCGTCGAGAAGACACGAGAATAGGAACCAGCCTTTCTCGACACCACCCCCCGCTCGGTCAAGTCGAGCAGGGGATTCTCAAACTCTCGACCTCAGTTAGTGACTACCACCGGCGTGCCAATAGGTGCCCACCGATACAACCATTTTGCCTCCGGAATGCGCATGTTCACGCATCCATGGCTCATGGGATGGCCAAAATTGTTATGCCAGTACGCCCCATGGATGGCATAGTTAGTGTAGAAATACATATCCCACGGCACATTCGGCAGATTATAGCCGGGGCCAACCATCCTCTGGATTGGGATTTTCAGGTATATTGCGAACCTGCCGGTCACTGTAGGATGGGCTGCCACGCCAGTGCTTACCGTCGCTGCGAAAACAGGAGTGCTGCCCTGATAGGCAATCAGCATCTGCCGGTGCAGAATTATGCTGATCCATTTGCTACCAGACGGACGAGGAGAAGAATTCCGCGGAGTGGTACTCCCAGAAACACTCAGCCTCTGGCCTACGTAGATCAGGTTTGCCGACCGGATTCCGTTCACTCTCATCAGTGCCGACACAGTCGTCCCATAGCGGGTGGCAATAGAAGAAAGGGTATCACCCGGCCTGACGGTGTAATAGCCACCTGACGGGCGAGGCTGATGTGCAGGGGACGAACCGCTGCGTCCGGGTATCCTCAGCCACTGGCCTACCCAAATGAAATTAGGGCTTCGCAAACCATTGGCGGACATCAGAGCAGATACGCTCACCCCGTACCGCGCGCCAATGGATGACAGGGTGTCGCCCCGCCGGACGATGTGATACGCTCCGGCCTGGGACGGCGCAGACGCCCCCGGAATCACGAGCCGTTGCCCCACGTAAACATAGTTAGCGCTTCTGAGGTGATTGGCTTGCATCAGCGCCATGACGGATACCCCGTACCTGGCTGCTATGCTCGTCAAGGTTTCCCCCCATCTAACGACATGCACCGAACTGGAAGCATTAGCTACAGACGATACACCCTGCAATGGGGCGAAGATCGAGGCCAGCAGCAACAAAACCACCGCTAGCACACGGATCGGCATCCTCCAACGTCTCACGCTCACCATGGCAATACACCTCCTTCCGTAGCCGACTCTTAAGATTTCGTTTTTGATGACGCCAGCCATGCTCATCGGATACGGGATTTTATGCGTAGGAGTTTATGCCGAATCCTGTACCGGAGTAGCCGCCAATAGCAGTTGCATGCCGCACAACGGGGCGGCGGAAAGTTCTCTCGCACAGGATTCCTCTGATGCGCCTATCCGTTGGTCCGTCAACTCCAACAGTTGGGGGTGGATGAGGACAAGAGGAGATCAGTCGCCACGAGCGGTAATTCACCACGCGAATTCAGGTCTGGCAGGGGCGACATCCGAGGATCGCCTTACTCAAGCCTGCTCTTCACAGCCAGGCGAGGTGCCATAGTGACGTCAACGGCTGTAGTTCTCTCGTTCCTTTCTCCTGCCACCGTCATTATCGCTTCCGCCTCAGCCACGGCATCCGTCCGCTCCCTCTCTCCGGAAGTAGGGGCATTGTGCTTGCCAGAAACACGCAGCGCATCACGTATGTCGCTCAGGTGCCTGCGCAGCGCCAGATTCGTCTCTGCCGTTGATTTGATCTTGCGGTAGGCATATCTGACAGTCGTGTGATCCCTGCCGCCAAGGATCTTTCCTATCTGCGCCAGGCTCAACCCCAGATCTTCCCTCATAAGGTAGATTGCCACATGACGCGCCTGCACCACCGATCGCTTTCTCGATTGACCTTTCATCTCGTTTTCTGGCACTTCGTAGAACGAAGCCACCGCCTCCAACACCCGATCAGGGCTAAGGCGGACGGAAGTGCCCGCCGTGAGGAACGGGGCGAGCACTTGATCAAGCACACCCGCCGTTATAGGCTTGTGGAGGAACTCCGCGTAGGCAGCAACACGATTGAACGCCCCCTGAACCTCCCAGACACCTCCAACGATGTTCCTCGCTATTGCGTGAATCACATCTTCCTGAAGATAAACCCCTCTCTCCTCCGACATTTTGATCAACAACTCTTTCTTAGTTTTTGCATCCGGGGGACGCAATTCTACTGGAAGTCCACCGTTCAGACGAGACCTCAGGCGCTCCGAAATCCCTGGTATCTCGTTGGGATGTCTGTCGCCAGCGACGACTAACTGAGCCCCAGCTGACTGCAGGGTATCAATGGTATGGAAGAACTCTTCCAGAGTGTTCTCCTTGCCGGTCAGAAATTGGATGTCATCCATCAAGAGCAAGTCCAGGCTCCTGTATCTCTCCCTGAACTTATCAGTCGTCTGAGCTCGTATGGAGGAAATGAACTGATTGGTAAATTCCTCGACGGTAGTGTAGAGCGAACGCATCCCGTGAGCAGATACGCTCTGATACATAGCCCGGAGCAGGTGGGTCTTTCCCACCCCCGAACCGCCATAGAGTACCAGAGGATTGTAGGGGCTGGCAGTACGATTTTTGAGGAGGTGCTCTGTAACGGAAAGGGACACAGCATAAGCCAGACGGTTACACTCTCCGATGATGATATCGCGGAACGAGTCGTGAAAAGTGTTTTCGTCAGCAATGGGGACATTTCCCTCCGACCACAATGGCATGGGTTTTGTCGATTCTTCAGAGGGAGGATCTTGCGGCGTAGATAGCACATACCGGATATCCACTTCCCGTTTTGCCACCTCACGGAGAGTACGGTGAATTTGCTTATGCAGGCGCTTTTCCAGCCAGTTCTGCGTGTAGGCATCAGGCACGCCGATTACGAACAGCCCATCTTCTTCACTCAAGAGGTGAGCGTCTTTCAGCCATGTGTTGAAAGTCTCCCTGGGAAGCTGTATCTGCAAGCGACCCAGCGTTCGTACCCAGATGTCCCTGCAGCTCTGGCGTTTCTCCATAATATCTTCTGGTATCCTCGTTGTCAGCCGTCTGTTTCAGATAAGAACGCCCAAAGAAAATGCCGGCGGCTCGTGGCTAGCATCTGGCGGCTTGCATGACCGTCGCCCCGCCCTCATCAAAATCCCTGATGCTTCCAGCGCATCCTGAATAATCGCGACCATACAAGCGCTGGCATCCTCTCGGTGGTTGTTTCGAAAAAGCCCCTCGACTCTAGAAAGCACAAGACTATGCCGCACGGGGTCTTCCCTCGGCGGAAAGTTTGCCGTGCCCTACAGCTTCGGTTAAATTGTTCCCGATGTGGGCATCAAAAACACTGCCTGAAGAAAGACACAGAGACATCCGAAGTGGCTTGCCAAGCGCCTCCGTGCCAGAATAACTGCAGGAGATTATAGCACGATGTCGGTGCAGGGCAAGGGGATCCAAGCGCTTGGACAACGGGTTTCGGAATTGATATCGCCCTGACGGAAGCGACAGATGCCAACTGCCAGTGGTCGGAGGAACAAAGAGTACAAGATGTAGGTTGTGTCGGGAGAGTAAGCTTAAAATCCGGCCTCTGTCGGCGATTTAAGGTTTGTAAGGTCGCCCAGAGCCTACCATACGCTTGCTCGCCGCTAATTCAAAGGTGAGAACGCACCCAAGTGTAAACAGCGACCACGGTCGAGGGGGATGTGGGTGATCCCCCCGACGGGAAAACGAAGTAATTCCTGGGGGCCCGTAGGGCCCCCAGGAATCCCCAGAACCGTTATGGCTCTACATCAACCCCAACGGCAAGTAGCGGATCGCTTCAGAAGCGCCGAGAAAGTTTCTGAAACGACTTCGGGCTTCCGATTTGCTTCGAAAGCCCCCCGACAAAACTCCTTTGCTTTATGCTGCTCATCCTGCTATAATATTTTCCATCGAGATGCCAGAAACACAACCGACCGGGCAGCTACGGGAAGTTCTGGCATGCGCAGTGACGCCGATTGACAACAATAGCTCAAACCCTGAAGAAAACACCGCCAGCCTAAACGCGGTGGAATCCCACCGAAAGGGGCCTGACGTGGAGGAATTCATGCGTAAAGGACGACTGGTCGAGCGCACAGCTTTTGCAGTGGCCATAGCCGTAGCGCTTGGCACGGCCTTTCTCTTGATCATCGCCCTGGGCCACAGAGATGTGGCATCAGCCGAGAGCATCACTGACGACGCTATCTCCGGAGAGGTAATGGTGCAGTTCCAGGAAATGGTGTCCCTTGCCAAGGCCAGGGACTTCCTCTCGGAACAGGGGTATAAGGTCATTGGAGAGATCAAGAACTCACAGGTGGTATTGCTGAAAGTGCCTGATGGGCAGGAGATACAGGCTATCAGAGATCTCCAAAGCAACCCCCTGGTGAAATACGCCGAACCAAACTACATAATCCGCGCCTGTGCGGAACCCTCGCTGAGCCCTGCCGTACCCAACGACACCTACTGGAGCAAACAGTGGAACATGAGAAAGATCGAGGCACCGACAGCGTGGAGCGTAGTCACCGGAACACCTCAGATCGTGGTCGGCATCATAGATTCTGGAATAGACGATTTGCATCCCGAGTTCCAGGGCAGGATCCTGCCCGGGTACGATTACGTCAACCATGACAACGACCCATACGACGATTTCTGGCATGGCACCCACGTTGCCGGGATACTTGCCGCAATGGGGAATAACGGCATAGGTGTGGCAGGCGTGGCATGGGGCGTGAGGATCCGTGCCTACAAAGTCCTGGACGAAACCGGCGAGGGAAGCTACTTCAACCTGGCATCGGCTATTTACGGTGCTATCGACGACGGCGTGAGGGTGCTGAACATCAGTCTTGGAGGCAACGAGGATTCGGACATAGTGCGAGAAGCAGTGCGGAAGGCTCACGACGCTGGAATACTGTTGGTAGCAGCAGTCGGGAACGATGACCGCCGCGGAGTCTACTACCCTGCGGCATTCCCGGAAGTGCTGGCTGTGGCAGCTACTGGTGCCGACGACGATCGCGCTCCATACAGCGACTATGGCGACGAGGTGGATCTGGCAGCACCTGGTGGTGATGGGACGCCGATTATCAGTACCGTGCCAAATGGACTGTACTCCGGAGCTGTGGGCACCTCAATGGCCACTCCCCACGTGTCCGGAGCTGCCGCCTTGCTCATGAGCTTACGCCCCGACTTGACCAACGACGAGGTGGCGGACATTCTGAAAGAAACCTGTGACAAGGTAGGGCTATATGTTTACGACTCCAACGGATGGAACCAATACCTGGGCTACGGCCGCATAAACCTGAGCAGAGCTCTAAGGAGGCTCCTCCCACCCCGCGTAGACGACTTGCCAGACAGTATCTATTTCCTGACCAACCATACGAACCAACCAATCTACAAAAGAGTACTGCTGAAAAACGAAAGTCACATCTACGCGATACCATGGGAGGCAACGGTGCGCGGCGGCACAGGTTGGCTTGCACTGACAGTCCCAATCTCCAGGACTATTGGACCGGATGAATCCCAGGGGCTTACTGTCACAATGACAAGTAACGATCTGCCTTTTGGGGTGTACTCCGGAACGGTGACGATTTCATCTCCGTACTCCGATGTCCAGGGGCTTCCACATACTATCTCAGTGACGCTCCAGTATACCTCAGCGGAAATACAACAATACTACATGCCGTACTTTCCCGCCTCGCCGCCGCTGAATGTCTACGATGAACAAAACATCGCCCTAGGCGACGACGAGTACCAGAAACTCGATCTCCCTTTCCCCGTGCACCTGCCAGGCGAGAGGAAGAAATACACCAGGGTATGGGTAGCATCCAACGGGTTCGTAACTTTCCGTCCACCTGCGGCATCCAGGGCTCCCTACCGAATATCCTGCGAGAGCGCAGAGCACATGCCCGCCACAGTGTATGTTCTGGGAGATGATTTGGACCCTTCCGCAGGGGGCAGGGTAACAGCCTTTCTGGGCGAAAACACTGTCGAGATCCAATGGCGTGACGTGCCCTTCTTCCAGAGCAACGAAGAAGCCAGTTTTCGCCTGATCTTCCGGCGCGATGGCACCATTGAGGCAATTTACGACTCCATGCCAGATAGACAGAGATATCCCACCGTTGGAGTAATTGGAACAGATGGCACGCCAATCGGGAGACTGACTTGTCCGGGCCGTGGCAGAGCACCATCTAGCGGGCAGACGATTCGCTGGCGATGAGCGATTGGGGGGTCGTGGGGCACGAGTGGGCGGTCAGCCTGCTGCAGCAGGCTATCGAATCGGGCAAGCTACCGCATGCACTGCTCTTCGTGGGGCCCGAGGGCGTGGGGAAAACGCTGCTGGCGCAGACATGGAGCATGGCTGTGAACTGTCTCGCACCCAAGGCCAAGGATCGCCCGTGCGGCGAGTGCCGGTCCTGCCGCCTGCAGGCGGCAGGCAGACACCCGGATGTGATCCATGTACGGCCGGAGAAAGAATCGGTAAAGATCGAACAGATCCGAGACCTGGAACGGAAACTCGCCCTTTCCCCGGTGGAAGGGCGATGGAAAATCGGGATATTGGAGCAGTTCGACAAGGCGAACATCCCTGCTGCCAACGCTCTGCTCAAAACATTGGAAGAACCCCCGTCCCACACGCTGTTGGTATTGACAGCGGAGAGCGCCGAGAGCCTGTTGCCCACCATCGTGTCCAGGTGCCAGATAATCCGGCTGCGCCCGTTGCCAACGGCGTTGGTATCGGAAGCCTTGCAAGAGAGATGGGGGGCCAACGCATCCAGAGCGAATCTGCTGGCACGGCTTTCCGGCGGCAGGATCGGGTGGGCGGTTACCGCCTTGGAAAACCCGGATTTCCTGATTCACCGGGAATCGTTCTGGAGGGATATGCTGGAGCTGATGTCGTCGGTTTACGCAGACAGGCTGGCGTATGCGGAGAAGATGCGAGACAGCAAAACCTTGATTGCAGAATGGCTTGATGTTTGGAGCGGATGGTGGAGGGATGTGTTGCTCCTGCAGTCCGGATTCGACGAGGGCGTGACCAACGAGGACAAGCGGGAGGAACTCGGCCATCTGGCTTCGGCCATTGCGCCGGAAACCGCCAGAGCCTTCTTGGGCAGGCTTCAGAGGGTGCGTCGGATGCTAAGGAGCAATGCGAACACCAGGTTGTTGCTGGAGGACGTTTTGTTGCACCTGCCGGTGTGGCAGGCAAATTGAAAGCGACAAGGTCGGCAGAGCCGTCCTTTTTCGATGGGGTGAGATATGCCGGTAGTGGTTGGGATAGCTTTCAGGAATGTGAGCAGGATTTACTATTTTTTCCCCGGGGGGATAGAGAACCTGGAACGTGACGATCATGTGATAGTGAAGACTGCGCGTGGGCTGGAAATAGGAACTGTGGTTTACGAACCCAGAGAGGTGCCAGACGAGGAATTGGAAGGTCCTCTGAAACCCGTCCTGCGCCGCGCCACCCCCCTGGACATGATGAAGCGGGAGGAGTTCTCTGCAAAAGAGCCAGAGGCCTACAGGATTTGCAAGGAGAAGATCGCCCGGGCCGGCCTCAACATGAAACTCAGCCAGGTGAAATACAATTTCGATGGCTCGCTCCTGACCGTGTATTTCACCGCCGAGAAGCGGGTAGATTTCCGTGCTCTGGTGCGTGAGCTTTCCCACGCGCTGAACACGCGGATATTGATGCGCCAGATCGGCGTGAGGGACGAGGCAAAAATGATCGGCGGAATAGGCAGGTGCGGGATGCCTCTTTGTTGCTCCACCTGGATGCGGGAGTTCTCGCCGGTCTCCATCAAGCTGGCGAAGCAGCAGGACCTGCCTCTAGATCCGGATAGCATATCCGGGGTATGTGGAAAACTCCTATGCTGCCTGGCTTTCGAAGCACCGGTCTACGCGGACATACAAAAAGACCTGCCAAGATTGAATGCCAAGGTGATGACCACCATGGGCAAGGGCAAAGTGAAGCGCGTCCACACCCTGAAACGTCGTCTCGTGGTCTGGCTCGAGGATAGCGAGGAAATGGTGGAGATGGACGCCGAGGATATCATCAAAGAACTGCCGAGGAGGTGATGGGATGGGGCTCGCTCTTGTGTACACCGATGAGTACAGACGCTTGGATTTCGGCCCGGGCCACCCCATGCGCGGCGATAGATACGAACGCGCAATGGCAGTTTTCCGTGAGAAAGGCCTGCTGGGCGAGGGCAAAGTCACCATCGAGTCCCCAAGGCCTGCCTCGTTCGAGGAGCTTACGAGCTTTCACACTACGGAGTATGTGAAACGGGTACAGGCCTTGAGCAAAATCGGCAGCGGCTCGATCACGCCAGACACGCCGATCTTCCCAGGTATCTACGAGGCCGGAGCCATTTCCGTCGGGGGGAGCATCAAAGCGATGGAGTTGGTGCTGGACGGCGCTTACCCCGCGGCGGGGAACCTCTGCGGCGGATGGCACCACGCCTTCGCCGAGACAGGGCGTGGGTTTTGCATTTTCAATGACATCGCTATCATCGTGACCCTGATGCTGCAGCGAGGTGTGGGACGAGTGATGGTGTTGGACATAGATGCTCACCACGGCGATGGCACGCAGCGTGCTTTCTACCGCCGAAACGATGTACTCACAGTTTCCTTCCACCAGGATCCGCGAACTTTGTATCCTTTTGCCAGCGGGTTCGTGGACGAGGCTGGCGAAGGGGATGGGCTAGGCTACAATTTCAACGTACCTATGCCACCCGACGCAAAGGACGCCGATTTCATCTACGCATTCGATGCGTTGGTGCCAGCGCTCTTGGAGAGTTACAGGCCTGATGTTCTGGTTCTGCAGATGGGTGTGGATGGCCACTGCTCCGGCATCGTCAGCCATCTCTCCTACAGCCTGAAGAGCTATGATCACGCCAGCCGCGTGCTGGCGGAACTGCTCCGTGGTACCCATACGAAGCTGATCTTCCTGGGTGGCGGAGGGTTCGTGCACCCCACGCTTGGGCTCGGCTGGGGCGTACAGATAGCGAATTTCGCCGGGATCCCTTCCGACATCGATGTGGAAGCGGATGCCAGAAATTGTGGCAATCGCCATGAACCGCTGGCATTGGTCAAACGCACCGTGGACGCGCTTCTGCCCAGGGTCGAGGGCCTACAAAGAAAGTGAGGTGCCTGGATGGCGCGTTACAAAGTGCTGATACTCCATGGGCCAAACCTGAATCTGCTGGGCACGCGTGAGCCGGAGATTTACGGAAGGATCACACTCGATGAGATAAATAGAAGGCTGATGGAAGCGGCGTCCGCCAGGGACGTGGAGATCCGCGCTCTCCAGTCCAATTCCGAAGGTACCCTTGTGGATGCCATCCAGGATGCCATGGCGTGGGCCGATGGAATCATCTTCAACCCTGCCGCTTACACCCACACCAGCGTGGCTCTGCGGGACGCAATAGCGGCATCGGGATTACCCGTGGTGGAAGTGCACCTCTCCAACGTGCACGCCAGGGAGGATTTCCGACACACATCCTTGACCGCGCCTGTCTGCGCAGGGCAGATAAGCGGCTTTGGCTGGCGCAGCTACCTGCTAGGGCTGGAGGCACTGCTGGCCCGCCTGGACGAAGAAGATTCCGGGTGAGTTAGCGCCCTTGGCCGTGCTGAAAAAGCTTCACCGCCGAGAACGCAAAAGTCCAGAATCAGCGAATCGGCGATAAAGCTTTCCTCGAAGCAGCCTGTTTCGCTGATTCGCTCATTCGTTGACTCGCTGATTGAGCTCAAGCGAGCTCTGCGCTGAGAAGGCATTTTCCAGCGAGGTCATCTTTTCCCTCTTGGGGCGTTGACAAACACAGACGTTTGTAGTACCATTTCGCCGAATCAGTGCGTCGGAACGTCTTCTCTTCCGCTTCTTTGCCGACGCCATAGTAGTTTGACACGAGATCTCTCCCTGCTGCATCAACCTGCGGAAACGATGGCGACCAATTTTGTTAAATCTGTCAGAAAGGAGGTGATACTCGGGAGCTTGGGCTTGATTTTCTCTCTAGAAAAATGTTCTTTCGGAGTTCCACGCCATTCGTTCGATCAAATATCGAAATGGAGGAGAAAATGTACCGCAAGAAGTTGTTCCTGTTCGTAGCTTTGCTGATGGTGCTCGCCATGGTGATCTCGAGCTGTGCCAAGCCGGCCCCTACTCCGGTGCCGACCAAAGCTCCCACCGCTGCCCCGCCAACCAAAGCGCCTGCCAAGAAACTCAAGGCCGCGTGGGTCTACGTAGGCCCTGTGGGAGATGCCGGTTGGTCTTACGCCCACGACCTCGGTCGTAAGTACGTGGAGAAAGAGCTTGGTGACAAGGTCGAGACAGCATACGCGGAGTCTGTGCCCGAAGGTGCCGACGCCGAACGTGTGTTCCGCGATTTCGCAGAGAAAGGATACAAAATTATTTTTGGCACCAGCTTCGGCTATATGGACACGATGGAAAAGCTGGCAAAAGAGTACCCCGACATAGTGTGGATTCACGTATCCGGGTACAAGAACAACGACACCAACTTCGACAACCTCTTCGGCACGATGTACAAGATGAAATACCTGGCCGGCATGGCAGCCGCTATGAAATCCAAGACCGGCGTCATCGGCTACGTGGCCCCCTACCCAATCCCAGAGGTCATAAGGCACATCAATTTCGCCACTCTGGGTGCTCGCTCCGTGAATCCGAAGGCAAAAGTAAAGGTTGTATGGATCAACTCCTGGTACGACCCGCCGACGGAAAAAGAGGCTGCCGAATCGCTCCTCGCCGCTGGTGCCGACGTGATCATCACTGGCTCCGATACGCCTGGGCCTGTGCAAGCTGCCACTGAGAAAGGAAAATGGGGCATGGCTTACGATAGCCCCAACGCCTGCGAGCTGGCCGGCAAGGGATGCATCGGCGTCCCCTACTGGAACTGGGGGGTTGCCTACGTTAAGATCATCAAAGAGGTTATGAACGGCACATTCAAGCCCAAGGGTCTCCCCGGGAGCTGGTGGGATGCTTCCACCGGAATCGTGAACTTCAAGTTCGGACCTGCTGCCGACGACGCTATCAAGAAAGCCGTCGAGGCCAAGAAAGCGGAAATCCTGAGCGGCAAGTTCGATCCAGCCGCCGGCCCGATTTACGCCCAGGATGGCTCATTGGTAGTGCCAAAGGGCAAGGCGCTCAACTGGAAACAAATCTGGAACATCAAATGGTTCGTGCAGGGGGTAGAAGGTAAGATCCCCGGTGCCGAAAAGCCACCGAAGATACAGTAACGAGGCCATTCGTCCTGTTTTCGGAAGGGCAGGGAGTGCATCCCTGCCCTTCTTGAGAAAAACCGTCAGGAGGACCGTCCGTGGGCGTGAGCGGAGCGGCGCAGGTACAATTGAAACTGTTCCCTGAAACGAAGAAGAGGTTTCTCGGAAAGACTTCCCCGGCGAAATCGAATCTCAGGGACATTCTGGTCGAGCTCCTGAAAAGAGACCTGGACTTCCAGGGAGCACGGACTGGCTACGCGTCCCACAGGCTCCACCCCTTTGCCGCCAAATTCCCCCCACAGCTTCCAGGACTTTTCATACAGGCCCTAACGGATGCCGGAGACGTGATTCTCGACCCCATGGTTGGCTCAGGCACGACGGTGGTGGAAGCCTTAATGCTCGGCAGGAAAGGGATAGGCGTAGACCTCGACCCCCTTGCAGTGCGCCTTTCCTCCGTCAAAACCAGTCCTCTAGACGAGGGAAGGCTGCGATATCTTGGCAGGAAGCTCCTCTTCCGGGCGCGGCAGCTCCTGGAACACGTCACTCTGTCCGATTTCGACGAGAAGACCAGGAGTTTCGTGGAATATTGGTTCCCCGACGGTGCACGAAAGGAACTGGCGGCTCTCGCCAGGGCGATAGAGGAGGTGGAGGAACCGGTGGAAAGGCGGTTCTTCGAACTCACTTTCTCTGCCACGATCATCGCCAAATCCGGCAGTGTCTCTCTCGCGAGGGACTTATCGCATTCCAGGCCCCACCGAGACCTGAACAAGAGAACGAAATCCCCACTAAGCCAGTTCGGGATTCGTCTCGAAAAGAACATCAGGAGCCTAGCGGAACTGCCCGCTGATGGGAAGGCATGGATACTGACGGGGGATGCCAGGGCCTTGCCTTTGAAAAATGGTTCCGTGGACCTCATCGTGACCTCGCCGCCTTACGCGAACGCCATAGATTACATGAGAGCACACAAGTTCTCCCTGGTGTGGTTTGGGCACTCCGTGGACGACCTGAGCCGGATCAGGGCCACGTACATAGGCTCCGAGCGCACGAAAGATTTCGTCCCTGCCCAGATGCCTGAGTCCGTGGAAGAAGTCCTGGCAGAGCTGCAGAAGCTGGACCGCAAGAAAGCGAAAGTCCTCTGGAAATATTTCACCGAGATGGAGCAGGTGTTGCGGGAGATGCTTCGGGTTCTTTCACCCGGCAAGCCCGCTGTCATGGTTGTCGGGACGTCGGTGATGCGTGGGATGGATGTCCACACTCATACGGGAATCGCCGAGATAGCCAGGTCTGTAGGGTTTGACGTGGTAGGCATAGCCCAAAGGAGCCTGGACAGGGATCGTCGGATGATGCCCACCAGCTTCGGGAAGAGAAACAACTCGCAAATCGAACAGCGCACGCACCGGGAGTCCGTGATAGGTCTGATGAAGCCGGAGGAGGAAGTCGGCAGCCGTTTTTTGCTATGGCAGCCCGCTGGACGGTAGGAAACTTGCGTTACATAGGTCGGATCAGGCGGCATGGCTCAGGGGCTTTGTCCTTTTCTCACTCGCTACCCTCCTTCCGTCACCCTGAGGAGCGTAGCGACGAAGGGCCTTGGACGACCGTTACGAAGAAAACGGGCGGTCTTTCAGTGGAGTTTGGCAATGCTAAATACCGGTGGGATGGCGCCGCTTTTTGTCATGACTCACCCCAGGGCGAGGACAAGCCTCGCCCCTACAAAAGACGAGGGAGGGGCCGGCAGCGGTCACTTGCAAGTGTTCGCACTTTCCGAACGGAGAAAGGGCCATGTGAACCTGTAGAGCGGACTGTCAGTCCGCTCACGCAGGCATTGCATGACAAAGCACCAGAGAACGGTCAGAGCGCATGGAGAAAACTTGCTCGCAGCAGATTGTCTGAGCTAGCCCGAGCGAGCTGACAAGGGGGCGAGGACGAGCCCCGCACCTACAGATTCGCCGGTGGTGGTGCTTGCGACAAGAAAGCCACTCCAACGCGATTTGCCGTTTTCCCACGGTGCAGCCGTGCCCGTCGCGCCCCTCTTCCCTCGCCCATGACAAATGGGAGAGGGAAGAGGGGAAAGCCGCCGGAGGCGGCTGGGGTGATAGGAGAGGGCATAAAGCGATCTTTGCCCTTGCCCAGACGAACTCATCACACTGCTTTTGAGCGCTACCAATTATTCTGACGATAAGGAGAGCGCCACAGAACCCGCCAGGGGATGTCGTGTTGCTCAGATCCCCCATACGTTAAAAAACGTCCTTCGCGCAAACAACGTTCTGGTCGGTGCCAGATTCGTTGGTGGCGCCCGAGACTGGTGGGAGGCGTCGCTTTTTGCTCTCTCCTACCCCAACCTCTCCCTTTCCCACTGCGGCGGGCGAGGGAGGGGCTGCCGGATGGCCGGTCAAGTGAGTTTTGCCTTTTCACTGGCATAAGTAAGCTTTGAGGGTGTCCTGGCGGAGCGGACTAACAGTCCGCTCTACAAAACTCGCCATCACTGGCGGCACAAGTACGGGGGTAGGCCGCCGCAGTCGGCTGAGGTGATGGGTGTGGGCAAAAGGCAATCTTCGCTCTCACCCAGACGCATTCATTGTCAAAGCATTTTGTTAAACTTGCAATTAGCTCGACCCGGCGAGCCAGACGGCTCGCCCTACAATTCCCGTTGGTACTCATCACTCTGCCTTTAAGCGCTACCGATTTTGCGGAAAACTTACAGACAAAGGAGGGCATTGCTTGGGAGGAACACCTGTCGTTGAAATGCGGAACATCGTGAAGCGGTTCCCCGGGGTTCTGGCAAACGACCACGTGAATTTCGCCGCATACCCCAGCAAAATCCACGCTATTCTCGGCGAGAATGGCGCGGGCAAGAGCACCCTGATGAACATCCTCAGCGGGCTCTACAGGCCGGACTCCGGCGAAATACGCCTCTTTGGAGAGCGTGTCAACCTCAAATCACCCAGGGATGCCATCTCCCGCGGCGTCGGCATGGTCCACCAGCACTTCATGTTGGTCGAGACCCAAACGGTTACCGAGAACGTCATTCTCGGGTTGGATGTCCCCCGTTTTTTCCTGAATACACGCCAATCCGAGGAGCAAGTGGCAGAGCTGGCAAAGCGCTACGGCCTCGACGTGGACCCCTCGGCCAGGATATGGCAGCTAAGCGTCGGGGAACAGCAGAGGGTCGAGATCCTGAAAATCCTCTATCGCGGTGCGAAAATCCTCATACTGGACGAGCCAACGGCAGTGCTTACACCCCAGGAGACGGACGAACTCTTCGTCACCCTGCGCCAGATGGCAGCCCAGGGGCACGCCATCATCTTCATCTCCCACAAGCTGGGCGAGGTGATGGCCATCGCCGACCACATCACGGTGCTGCGCAGAGGCCGTGTGGTGGGCGAGGTGGATCCGAAAGAGACCACCAAGGCAAACCTGGCCAGGATGATGGTGGGCAGGGAGGTGCTGTTCCATCTGGAGAAGCCCCCTCTTGAGCCGGGGAAGCCGGTGCTGGAGGTGCAGGATGTCCACGCCATGGGGGACAAAGGGGTCCCGGCGCTGAAAGGCGTCACCCTGGAGGTGCACGAGCGGGAAATCCTGGGCATAGCTGGCGTCGCCGGGAATGGACAGCGGGAACTTGCCGAAGTGGTCACCGGGATGCGCCGCTGCACCGACGGCAAGGTGCTGGTCCGGGGGGAGGACCTGACGAACAAAGGCCCGCTGGCGTTCATAAAGGCCGGCGTGGGGCACATCCCCGAGGACAGGACTGCAGAAGGGGCCATCGGCGGTCTGAGCCTGATGGACAACCTGATACTGAAGAGCTACCGGGAAGAACCCGGGGGCTTCTTGAACTACAAGAAGATCAGAAAGCGAGCTGAAAAGTTGGTGAAAGAATTCGATGTGCAGGCTCCGGCTGTGGACACCCTGGCCCGCGTCCTCTCAGGTGGCAACCTGCAGAAACTCATCCTCGCCAGAGAGATATCCGCAGACCCGGCAATCCTGGTGGCGGTGCATCCGACCCAGGGCCTGGACGTGGGGGCTACCGAAAGCGTCAGGCGCAGCCTGCTGGATCAGAGAGCAAGGGGGTGTGCGGTGCTACTGATATCCGAGGACCTGGATGAGGTGATGCAGTTGAGCGACCGCATTGCCGTCATCTACGAAGGCGAGATCATGAATATCATACCTGCCGCGGGTGCCGACAGGAACGAAATCGGCCTGATGATGGCCGGAACCCGCGTCGAGGCATAGCCTATGGGTGTAAACGCAGCACGGTGGAAGATTCGCGTCGAAGAAAGACTGGAAGTGCCGCGATGGGCCAACATCCTCTCACCGGTGGTCGCCGTGGTACTTGCGCTACTGGTAGGAATGGTCATCTTTGCGCTGAATGGGGTAAATCCAATCTCTGCCTATATCTTCATGTTCAACGGCGCTTTCGGCTCCGGCTACGGCATAGCAGAGACTTTCGTCAAGATGATCCCTCTGGCCCTGTCTGGCCTGGGGGTTTCGATGGCATTCCGGATGCGCCTGTGGAACATCGGCGCCGAGGGACAAATCTACATGGGGGCTTTCGCTGCCGCCGGAATTGCTCTCTACCTGGGCAAGATCTGGGCGAACCCCGGACCGGCAGCCTACATCATCCTGGCTCTCCTGGCGGGGTTTGCCGCTGGTGGCCTCTGGGCGATGATCCCGGCCATCCTGAAAGCGTACCTCAACGTCAACGAAATCATCACCACACTGATGATGAACTACATCGCCATTTTCTGGGTGGACTGGCTGGTCAACAGCCCGTGGCGGGACCCGAACAGCCTGGGGTTCCCCTTCTCCCCACAATTCCCGGAGGCGGCAGACCTGCCGCGCACGCCAGGCCTTTTCTTCCTGCCAAAGAACCACCGGGTACATTTGGGGCTGGTGTTTGGGTTGCTGGCTGCCCTTGCCATCTGGATAATAATCACCAGGACGAAATGGGGGTTCGAGATCAAAGCAATCGGCCAGGGCCCAAAAGCAGCCCATAGCGCAGGCATGAACGTCGCTCGCAACATTTTGCTGGTCCTGCTGGTGAGCGGAGGCCTGGCCGGGATAGCCGGCATGGCTGAGGTGACAGGGATCATCCACCGGCTCCAGCGGCAGATCAGCCCTGGATACGGCTACACGGCGATCATCGTGGCATGGTTGGCTCGGCTGGACCCGTGGGCGATACTCCTGGTTGCGTTCCTCTTCGGCGGGTTGCTGGTCGCTGGCGACCAGATACAGATCAGTATGGGACTGCCGTCGGCTATATCATTCATCTTGCAGGCGCTAATCCTTTTCTTCGTGGTCAGCAGCGACATACTGGTCCGGTACAGAATAACCCTGAGCGCCAGCGATTAAAGGAGGTGGCCATGAACGCAGCTTTTGTCATCGCTACCCTCGTAGCTTCGATACGGGCGGGCACTCCAATACTATTCGCCACTGTCGGGGAGATATTCGCCGAGAGGTCCGGGATCCTGAACCTGGGTGTGGAAGGGATGATGCTGATGGGGGCCGTCACGGGCTTCATTTTCGGTCTGAAAACTGGCTCTCCATGGTGGGGCGTCCTGGCCGGGATGCTCGCCGGGGGATTGATGAGCCTGCTCCACGCTTTCGTCAGCATCACTCTGCGAGGGGACCAGGTGGTGAGCGGCCTGGCACTAACCTTGCTCGGATCAGGGCTGAGTTCTTTCATAGGGAAACCGTACATTGGCGTGCCAGGCGTGAAATTCTCCAAGTTGCCTATCCCTGTTCTCTCACAGATACCGTTTCTTGGCCCTGTCCTGTTCCAGCACGACATCCTCGTGTATCTCTCCTACCTGCTCATTCCTGTGGCGTGGTACTTCATCAATCGGACCAGGCCCGGGCTTCACCTGAAGGCTGTCGGTGAGGATCCGATCACCGCAGATGTGATGGGGATACAGGTGGCCGGCGTCCGGTATCTGTACACTTTCATCGGTGGGATGCTGGCAGGGCTTGGCGGCGCCGCCATCAGCCTAGCCTACACGCCGGGTTGGATAGAGGGAATGACCGCCGGGCGCGGCTGGATCGCCGTTGGCCTTGTGATCTTCGCCTTCTGGGATCCACTGCAGGCAGCCATTGGCTCCTATCTGTTTGGAGGTGTCCAATCCCTCCAATTCGGACTGCAAACAAGAGGGGTCACGATCCCGATCTATTTCCTCCAGATGATGCCATACGCGTTCACGATCCTGGTGCTGATGTTCGCGTCACAAGAATCGCTCAAGAAGAGGATCGGATCGCCCTCTGCTCTGGGCAAGCCGTACGTGAGGGGTGAACGGGGAGCGTGAGGGGATTTCCACACGAGCAGCGCAAGGGCTCGCGGCGGGTTTGCAGCAATCGAGGGGGATGCTATCGCCCGCTTGCGAATGCTCACGCTTTCCGAACGGAAAAGGGACTGTGTAAGCCTGTAGAGTGGACTGTCAGTCCGCTCATCACATCGCATGACGAAACACGAGAGAAAAGTCCGAATGCATGGAGAGAAAAAACCGCTCCCAAGCGCGTTTCCTGTTCGAGCTTGACTTGAGCGGGCTAACAGCCCGCTCTACAAAATTTGCCGCTGGTGGCGCTGGCGACAATGGGAACCGCTCAAGAGAGCCATCCCGGCGCGATTTTCCCACGGTCCAGCCTCGCCCGCAGGCGGCCAGGGTGATGGGTGAGGTCAAGAAGCAACCTTCGTCCGGGCGGACTCATCTCATTGCTTTTGAGCGCCACCAATTCGATCGAAAGCCCTGTGAGGAGGTGACGAGTTGAGCGACAGAATATTGATTCGCAACGGTTTGGTGGTAACACCCGCGGGGACCTTCCGCGGCGATGTGATGACCCATGGAGAGGAAATCCTGGCTATCGGCGAAGCGCTGCCAATGTCCCAGGTAGACGAGGTGATAGACGCCGACGGGTGCCTGGTGCTCCCTGGCCTGGTGGACCCCCACGTCCACATCCAGCTCGACACCGGCATCTACCAAACCAAGGATGATTGGGGCGTGGGAACGAGAGCCGCGGCCTGTGGCGGCGTCACTACAGTGCTCGATTTCGCCACCCAGTTCCCCGGCCAGACGTTGGAGCAAGCGCTGGAGAACCGGTGGAACGAGGTGGATGGCAAAGCGGCGGTGGATTACGGCCTCCATGTCATGGTAACTGACCTGCCCGCTGGCGAGGAGGATGAGTTGAGGACCCTCGTCCGGCTGGGCGCTCCGGAGGCAAAGGTATATACCACCTACAGGCCGAACTACTACATGGACGACGACCGATTGCTCCGCGTGTTCAAGGCTGCGGCGAAGCACGGCATCCTGGTCATGGTCCACGCAGAGAACGACGCCATGGTGAGTGCTGCGACGGAACGGCTGATAGCCGCGGGCAAGACAAGCCTGCGATATCACGCCCAGGCGCGGCCGATGTTGGCGGAGCAGGAAGCCGCCCATCGTGTAGCTTTCCTGGCGGCGGAAGCAGGAGCCAGGGCGTACGTGGTCCACAACTCCACCGGAGGCACCACGGAGATCCTGGCAGAAGCCAGGCGCAAGGGTATCAACGTGATATCCGAGACATGTCCCCAATACCTGATTCTGGACGATTCCCTGTACGAGGGCGAGCACCCGGAATGGGTAATTCTCCAACCGCCGCTCCGGCCCAGGAGAGAGGGGGCGAAACTCTGGAGCCTGCTGGCCTCAGGGGAGATAAGCACCGTCGGGACCGATCACTGCGATTACACTCTGGAGCAGAAAGTGTCGACGATGAAGTTCCCCTCTACTCCCGGCGGCATCCCTGGACTGGAGACGTCCCTGCCTTTGATGTACACCTACGGTGTGGCAGCCGGCAGGATTTCCCTGGAACGGCTGGTGGAAGTGATGAGCACCAACCCGGCCCGGATTTTCGGCATGTTCCCACGAAAAGGCACAATCATCCCGGGGAGTGATGCGGATTTGGTGGTGTACGATCCCCGCCACAAGGGACAAATCAGCGTCGGGAGACTACATACCGTAGGTGGATACACGCCTTACGAAGGGATGGGGGTGCAAGGCACGATTCGCGTGGTGCTCTCCAGAGGCAAACCGGTCTGCCGTGATGGGGAGTTCGTCGGCGATGCCGGGCGCGGACGCTATCTGGAGCGATCCCTCTCGGGTTCGTGATAGCCACTCAGGCTATGCCTTATAAGTACAACTTGCGGAGGGCTTGTCATGTACAACCTGTGGGAATTGCGAAAACGGAGGAAGATGTCTGTGAGCCAGCTTGCTTCCAGGGCTGGCATACCAGCACATGTGCTGAGGGAATACGAATCCGGCACCAGGACTATTCTATCGAGAGACCTGGAGAGGCTGGCCAGGGCACTCTACGTGGACCCGTGGGACATAAAAGACAGATCAGACCCGCCTCCAGAACCCGAGAGCAGGCCGTTCCCAGAGGCCAGGATACAATCCAAGAAACCCGTCGCTGAAAAACGTCCTCCTGCGAAGCTGCCTCGGGAAAAGCGCTCCAGGAGACCAGCAAAAAAGCCCCGGAAGCCCAAGAGCATCCCACCGGTGCGCGAAACCCAGATCGAACAAATGCTTTCCTTGGGGATGTGCCTGGGCACTGGTAAGGAGGCCCTGGTTGCCAAAGTAGGGAAGCCGCTCGAGGAGCTGAACCAGCTGGAAGCCGCCCGAATCCTCAAAGATCTCATAGAGCAGTGCAAGAAGCACAAGGGCAAGAAAGGCCCCCGAGAACAAGGGATGAAAAGGGCGCATCTTCCCGAAGGAGTGGACAGGTTCGAGATGAACTACCTGCAGAAGTGCGTGGATGAGAGGTGCAGGCTTCGGATCTCCATGTTCGACGAAACGGTGCAAGAAGGGGTTCTGATCGGCTTCAGCCCTTATACCCTCACCATCGAGGACGATGGTGGGAACGAGATCACGCTGAACAAGCTGGCGATAGCTTACTACAGCAGGAGAGGGGGCAGCGTCAAATGAGCAGCGGAGATTATATCCGATACCTGCGCGCTCTTATGGGCGGGCCTGACTTCAGGGAGGTCTCCGCGAAAAGCAAGGTCCCCATCCCGATCCTGCGACAGATCGAACAGCGATACCGCCCCATCGGCGACGAGGAGACACTGCACAAGTTGGCCGATTACTACGACGTACCTGCGGACGAGCTCATCTGGAGGCACCGGTGGTCCCGGCGGGCGCTGACTTTCTTCCTACAGGACCGCGTGGCAGATGGACTCCCAGCCCGTTTCGAACTGGCCACAGGCGAGATTCTCGAAGGGGTGGCGCGTTGGTTTGACCTGGGGGCATTCCTGCTGGAGACGGAGGAAGGTGAGCTTGTAGTGCAGAGGCACATGGTGGAACGGTGGAGCGAGGCCGACAAGCCGTTCACTCCTCCCCCACCCGGCACATGATGCCTTACATCCACAGCCCTTTGACGCCGACAACGATGAACTGTATTGCTATCGCGCCGACAATCAGTCCCACAACCCGGTTGATGACTCGCAGGCCGGTGACTCCTAGCAGCTTCGAGACGAAGTCGGCAAAACGGAGTGACAGGTAGACAGTAAGGACGGAGATCAATATCGAGAGGAGCAATACGCCTTGCTGTTCCAGGGAGGTGGAACTGCCCTTGAACACGACCAGTGTCGTAATGACTCCGGGGCCAAAGAGCATCGGGATGCCCAGCGGGATGATGGATATGTCCTCCTTGCTCATCGCTTCGTCCGTCTCTTCCTCCGAGTGCCTGGTGCTCGGCTCCATCCTCCCTTGGACCATGTCTATCGAAAGCAGAAGCAAGATCACCCCGCCTATTGCCTGCACTGACATGAGATTGATGCCAAATATGCGGAAGATCGCATCCCCGAAGATCACCGTAACCACAGACGCCACCAACACTGTGACGGACGCTCTCCGTGCTATCCTGGCTACTTCCTCATTCGAGACGCCCGCGGGCAGCAACGAGAGCATGGTAGCAGCGCCTGCAATTGGATCGACGATGGTTATCAAGCTGATTGTGTCGTAGATGACCTGACGTATCAGTGCTTCCAACACCGACTCCCTTGCTCCGGACAAAGCCCGCCGCTCCCCTGAATGCAGCTTATGACTTGCCGGAGAAAACGTAATGATCCCTGGCCCACCTCCATGGAAACGAGGGCGCCCTCGAGACACTCTCTTGTGGCGTCGAGCGTCTGGCCCAGCAACCTCCCAGGGGAGAGCGAAGCAATTCCTGGGGGCC
Organism: Anaerolineae bacterium; assembly: GCA_015486235.1. Lineage (GTDB taxonomy): Bacteria > Chloroflexota > Anaerolineae > S016-19 > S016-19 > S016-19. The sequence goes on along the minus strand of WFSD01000023.1, from coordinate 8,266 downwards.
CTACGGGCCCCCAGGAATCCCCAGAACCGTTATCGCTCTACATCAACCCCAACGGCAAGTAACGGATCGCTTCAGAAGCGTCGAGAAATGCCCCTGAAGCGATTTCGTGCTTTCGATTAGTTTCGACAGCCCTCCCAGGGGCACACATCACATGGCAAACACGATTGGAGCAAACAAAATCCACACCCCAACCACCATCCCAACCCACCTGCTCCAGCGGAAATGGCGGCGCATGAACATCAACCACATCCATGCCATGATTGTCAGAACGCCAAGCCACACTTGGGGCCAGCCGTACACCACAGGACGTCCACTGAGCATCTGGTTCCACAAGAACATGCCGAACCAGCTTGCTGACAACAGTCCTAAGCCTACCGTGCCGCTCCAAGCCATGACCACAGCGGTATGTGGCAGAGGCAAAACCCTCTGTCCTTTGCGCGCTCTTACCACTCGCCCCCAGACCACCGCACTTCCCACCTCCAAAGCCCCGGCACCCAACATGACCATTCCCCACACTCCCAGGGAAAACCACTGGAGGTGGTCGCCATTGTAGGGAGAGACCAGCCCCATGGCAGCCCACGAGGCAACTGGGCCGATCATCCACTCTATCGGCAACGAGTCCCCATCGGGCCACACCACCCTGGACCGGAGTTTCCTGCCTGCAACGCTTCCTGCCAACATGAACACCAGCGCCAGCCATATCCAGTACCTGCTCATGCTTCCTCTCCGGTCAAAGAATCAACAGCGTCTTCGAGTGGATGCGCCACAAATGGAGACCTCTCCACAGCTATATCCATAGCGACGCCTCCTCTCCTGGTTCTGACACGGACCCATACCCTGTGCGGATAGAAAACGGATTGCCATATCGTACCCACCAAGAGTAGCAGTGCTCCGAGCATGTACACCCACAGGCTCGCTCGCCTGCTGGCCTGGATGCGTGCGAAAGCCGTAGGCGTGAGATGCAGCTTCACCCTTTCAACTTTTACATCCGTCTCCTCGCTCACATACTCGCTGAGCATGGGGGTCTGCGCCGTGGGCCGAAATGCCTGGACCAAGAACCCCTCTTTGCCAATCGGCCCCCTGGGGGAAGACAGCACGAGTCTGAGGGCGATCTGGGCATCCGGAAGCACCAGATCGTGCTCTTCCTGCGGGCTATGGAATAAAACGACGGCCCTTTCGGACGTCTTGCTGGTCGCCGGAACCTGGATCGGCACTGGCCTCCCGTCCGTCCCTATGGCACTGATGGCGATGGCAGCGCCGCCGCCGACCAAATGCACCCAATCCAGCCCAAGGAACGCCGGATGCCCTGCTTTCAGGAGATAGCGACCTCTTTCGCTGCCATTTGCCTTCACGTGAACGGTAGCCACAGCACCGGAGAGAACGCCATCGGCCGTGAGATCCCCACTCAGGTTATCCAGCACCACGGTCATCGGCAGTCCCGGCACCCGAGCCGACTGCGCAGGTGTCAGTTCCACCATTGTCGGGACCACATCGAAGCGTGCGCCGATCACGCTCCCCAGGACGATCACCAGTGCGCCCAGGCACATTAGCGGGCAGCCGATGACGCCCACCCATGACCTATCGGCGTAAAAACCCACACCATCCTGCCGGTCGCTCCGCCGGACCCTCGAGAAATGCTGCAGCAGGCGCTCGAGGACGTGACCAGAGGCGCTTTCCAGAGATCCGGACGTCGCAAGGGTGGCACGCTCAGAATTCGAAAATGGGTGGTACGGCGGCAAAGACTCTGGCCTGCGCCAGAGCGCCCAAGAGCGTTCCGATTCGTCCACGAGGCGAAGGCTCAGGGATAGCACCACCCATGCCAGCGCCAGGCGCCAGGGCCATCCCCCGGGTGCCAGAGCATTCAGTCGAGAGAACAGGAGCCACATAGCTCCCCAGGTCGCCAAAGCGCCGGCCAGAAACGAATCCCCGGTCACCAGGTCCCAGACACGTTCGATCTCCGTCCGGTGTTCCAAGAATCTCCCCCACTACTCCGATTCTGGAAAAGTCTCCAACAACCGCTTTGCCAGCCCGTGATCACCTTTCTCCGCCGTGACCACGATACCTATGCCACCTCTTACATTGAACCGCCCGATTACCTGTGCCCACAGGGGTTCGCACACCCTCCAGAGCTCATCCAGTACCTGGTTGACCGCGTGCTCGTGGAAAATACCTTTGTCCCGAAAAGACCAGAGGTAAAGCTTCAGAGACTTGCTCTCCACCACTTTCTCCGCGGGGATGTAGCGAATTGTGATCTTTGCAAAGTCTGGCTGCCCTGTCACGGGACAAACAGCCGTGAACTCGTCAGTGTGCAGAACTACCAGGTACGGACGCCCAGGGTAACGGTTCGGGAACGCTTCGAGGTAAGGTTTTGGCTCAGTTGCCCCCTGCCCCAGCAGGGTCAAGCCTTCTATCGATTCTTTCTCTTCTTGCATTTAGATACACTCCCGTCAACCATGCAAGTATCATCTTGACAATGTACTGCCCCAATATAAGCGTCCACAGCGGGCCGAATGCCATGGTGATGAATATCCCGCTGTCCAGAAGGGTCGACACAGCATTGCTCGCCAGAACCTTCCGCATGAAGCTGTGCCTGTGGAGTAATTGATAGATCAGCGTGTCGCTGTTCTCACTCACCAGGTATGCCACAAGTCCGGCGGCCGTAACCCTTCCCAAAAGCGAGTTTCCGGAGAGCACAGCAATAGTTGCCGAGACCCCAGCACTCAGGAACACAAAACCCGTAACCCGCTTCCATCCATACTGGTCGTGCAGGCTATCCCTCAGTGTGAAGATTGGCGAGAAGAAAAACACGCCCGCAGGCACCGCCAATCCAAGCGGGAGCGGCACTATCCAGCGGGCGGCTGCTACGTCCGCCGCCACAATCAGCAATATGTACAGAACGACCTGTAACATCTCCCTACCCATTAAAGATATACTACAGATTTCGCACTCCAAGGCGTAGAAGCCGTCAGACGAACCGCTACAATCCGAACGCCATCCCGCCGAGAAGAGCTTTCATAGAAAGCGTGACGCCCCGCTGGTTTGCCAATTCCGCCAGCACTCGGGATGACTGGTGCTGTGTCATGGAAGGACAGGACATCACTTTCTGATTTCACACCTGCCAGCGCAGGCGCCCCATAAGGTTCCGATAGAAATAATCCTGTCTCTGCACCCGCAGGAACTTAGCCGTGTTGGGGCTAACCCCTACAACCACCTCATCACCGCTACGGAGCTCTACCTCGAACTGTCCGTCCACGGTCAGGATTATCTGGTGGTCGCTGAACACCTGCATCCTTACCAGGGTTCCCTGAGAGAGCACGACAGCCCGATTGAGGCTCAGATGAGCGGCGATCGGGACGAGCAGAATATTCTTGAGCTCCGGCGGCAGTATCGGCCCGCCGACCGCGAGGGAGTACCCTGTGGAACCGGTTGCCGTGGATACGATCAGGCCGTCGGCGGCATAGGTGGTCAGGTAGGCGTCGTCCAGGTAAGCATGTATCCGGACTATGCGCGCCAGGCTTCCCCGGCTCACCACCACGTCATTCAGCGCTTCGTAGGTGTGCTCACTCCGCTCCCCATCGTGGAGAAAGTATGTCTGGAGCATCATCCGGCTTTCCATCCAGTAATCGCCCACCATAAGCTTCCTAAGAGGCGATTCCCAATCAGCAGGGTCTATTTCCGCGAGGAAGCCTATGCGCCCCATACGCACACCCACGATGGGAACCCCATGGGGAGCAGCCATCCTGGCAGCTCGCAGAATGGTGCCATCCCCTCCCAGGGAGATGAGCAAGTCGAGCTCAGCTATTTCCGCCAACACCGAGGGTTCGTCCCATGCGGATCCAAGCCAGGCTCTGACCCCTCGTTCCTCCAGAAATGCCGCTATATCGGCCGCAAGACGCAACGACTCAGGCTTCCGCGGATGGTGTAGTATACCCACGTGATGCATCCGCTGTTTCTCACTCATTCTGTTTTTGCAACTCCGATTCGTACCGAGAAGGACATTTCAGCAACAGGTTATTTGCCACGAAAATGCCGTCGTCGCCAAGCCTTCCCTCGACCACAGCATCGGCGCCATCTTTGAGATTATCCGGACGAGGCCCATGGTAGCGTACCAGGAGTTTCCCTGTAGCATCCTGGATGGTAAAACTCAGGTCCAGGTCAGCTGCATCCCACCGGATAGTGTTGCCTATGACTTTGCCAGCCACACGCACGTTACGGTGCTGGAGCGTGGGAGCCCTGCTTTTCAGCTCGCTCACCGTCAGGTAATACGATCCTGACGACCCCAAAGCATTCACCACCAAGAACACTGCAAGAGCGACGATCATCAGGCCGCCGATGAGAAATTTCCACCGGCGTGAGCCGCCCTCTTCTTTTATTTCTGGTATCGTGAAGGCATCACCGTGTGCTCGATCTCCCATAAAAATCTACCCCTGTATCTTTACCAAATTCCGGCTCCCCACAGGGCGACGGATTATCGGTACTTCACCACAAAGCACGCACCTGAGGTGCACGCAGATCCGCCAAGGCCTGGATTCCAGGCAAGTATACCAGAGAATTGCCTCTTTGAGAATTGAGGAGAGGAAGAACTACGCATTGTCCAAGATTGCGCTCAGGAGGTGAGGTTCCTTCGGGGTAGCCTCAGAGATGCAAAAGCGCCTGCATCAATCTTCGCCGTACAGCCACGTATCCGAGCCATCGCCCGATGTGATCCAACCGACGCGATGACGGTTGTCCTCACTCAGCCACCAGATGTAGCCTTCACGCCAGATCGGCCCATCCAGTATCCTGAGCCTGTCCCCAGGCGGATGTTTCGCCATGATCATCGCTTTTCTGCTTGGACTGGACCGCATGGTGAGCCATTCGGCGCCTTTGGTATCCACGACAGCCCAATGGCCGACTCGGACAGTCCTGGGGCGCGGGGTAGGTCCTGGGAAGCCGCAAGGAATAAGCCAGCGCTCGTCCGAGGTTCCTTCCACGACCCATCCCACAAGTCCGAAGCGATCGTCCACTTTCCACCACGTGTAGCCTTTGCTCTCCCTGGGGCCTTCAAGGACTTTGACGCAAGCCCGGGGCGGCAGCTTCCCTATCCTGCGGGAGTCTACATCCGGCTTTTCTCTGACGTTAAGCATCTGAGAGAGTGCCACTCTGGCCTGGCTTCCTGCACAAATAGACGCGGTTGGGGTAGGCGCTGCCGTTGGTGTAGGTGGTACTGGCGTTGCCGTGGGCGTCCAGATAGGAGCGGCCGGAAGCGTAGGAGTAGGAGGTAGGGTCGGGGTAGGCGTGCGTGGCGGCGGGGTAGGGGTTGGCACAAGTTGCCCGCACGCTAACGCCGGAAGCAAGAACAGAAACCAGACAAATTTTTTCGACAGAGACTTTGCAAGCGATAGCTTCAGGAAGCCCATCATCGGCAGACCAACACCGGGCACGATGCTTTCCGCACCACCTGATCCACGGTGCTGCCGAAAAGAAACGACAGAAACTTGCCATAGCTGTAAGCGCCGATAGAGATCAAGTCGATTTTCTCTCTTTCTGCCATCTCGACGATGGCGCTTGCCGTATGCCCCTCAGCGCTGACGAAAGAAACCTCGACCCCTTCCGGCAGCTTATCGCGGGCCGCGGAGAGACGTTCCTGCGCTTCGTCCCCCCCTGCCACTGTCATAACCATGAGTGAGGCCCCCAAAGCTTCTGCGAATGCGCCGCCGATCGTCAGAGCGTCATTGGATTTATCGCTGCCGTCGTAGGCCACCATGATCCGCCGGATCACGCGAGGCATTGACGGAACACCCAGCACTGGCACAGACGCTGCCCTGATCACCGCTTCGAACGTAGAACCAAGGAGCACTGTAGCCCAGGGAGCGCCCTCGCCCCGCTTGCCCATTATGATCAAATCCTTGTCGCCAGCCACATCGCAAATGCTTTTGCTGATCACACCTTCCACCAATTCCGTCTTGCAATGGCGTTCTGCCTCCTTACAGCGTCGAGAAAATTCATCCAGTACCTGCTGTCCCCGCTCTTCCAGCCGTTTTGTAAGATCGATCGTGAGGCGCATACTGCTGGGATCTCCATACGGCAGACCTATGCCATACGCCAGCGCAGGCGCTATCGGCCCCTCCAGCAAGCGGACATCCACCACATACAGACCGTGGAGCACGGCATCGGGGCCGGTTACCCAAATAGCCTGTTGCAGTGCTGCCCAACTATCATCCGAACCATCAACCGGAACGAGAATCTGCTCGAACATCTCTACACCCCCAAAATGCAACCACCACCCGCGGGATACACGTATCTCAACGCCGAGAGTGCTTTCGGGAACACAAATTTACAGCCGGCCTGCGGAAATGCACTATATCAGCTTTCTACCAATGCCTCAGGTATTTCTCCCATACCTGATGAGGCCTGCTTTCTCTCAGGAGCACCAAAGCTATGTACTTTGGTTCGAAAGGCTTTCTCAGAAGGGTCATCCCGGCCTCTCTTGGCGTTCTGTTCCCCTTACGCTGGTTACATTTCTTACACGCCGTGACCACATTGGTCCACTCCGTCTTACCGCCGCGGCTCTTGGGTATCACATGGTCGAGGGTTAATTCCTCTCTGGAGAAATGTCCCCCACAGTACTGGCAGGTATAGCCATCGCGCGCCAGTACAGTCCTCCTCGTCAGAGGAAGGTGCAGCCCATGAGGAATATGCACGTAGTAAACCAGCCTGATCACGAGAGGGCGTGGTATAGTCATGCTTCCAGAATGGAGGACCGACTCAGCAGCCTCCACCACTTCTGCCTTTTCTTTCAGGAGAAGGATAACCGCTTTGCGGATAGAAACCACTCTCAGAGGCTCATAACTTGCATTGAGGAGAAGGACGCTGCTGTTCATACGGCCCTCACACTATGAAGAAAGAAGCCCGTCCCCTTGCAAGGAATCCAGGCCTGAAGGCAATAGGGTGACCAGTGGGGCTTGAACCCACAACCTTCTGGGCCACAACCAGATGCTCTGCCAATTGAGCTATGGTCACCATAGAAAAAACCTCACTCTCCAAACATTCCTCCCGGACTCGGGGACCAGGATTCGAACCTGGATAAAGGGATTCAAAGTCCCTTGTCCTGCCATTAGACGATCCCCGACCGGAGAAGTGCCGAGGCCCAGATTTGAACTGGGGACACCTTGATTTTCAGTCAAGTGCTCTACCAGGCTGAGCTACCTCGGCAGAAAGCACAACATATAGTATTTTTGGCATCACCAGCTACTAGCCCTAGTAGCTCGCTGTAAATTGCCCGGACTCGGTTTTTGCCGAGTCAGTTGGTCTTCGGCGCTATTGTACCCCCTAATAGTCTTCTGTGTCAAATCCCTCACCCCATGCCAGCTTCACCACCTTGACGCCGTCCCGCTCGGATTGCCGGTCAAACTCTTCTTCCGGCACCTCTCGCCCGCCGGGGAGCGTCACCACCCCACCGGCGGCCCAGACAACGAGAATATCCTTGCCTCGCTGTGCGTCTTCGAGCACTTCAAGACGCTTAGTAAGCGTGCTATAGCGTTTGAGTTTTGTCATCGTTTTACCCCTCTTTCTCGCTCGTAGAAATTTTATACGACGTAGTTCAGGCCGGATAATGGCCCCCAAAAAGGCCGTTTTGGGCCTGTTTTCGGGCCTCTTACGTCGCCCAATGGTCATTGTGCGACGTTATTATACGACGTTATTATCCGACGTTACGCCTCTGGATTCCGCGCCTGCAGGCGCTTCTCAAGCTCGGCCACCCGCTCTTCGAGCGTCACGAGCTCGCGAAGTTGCAAAAGCCTCGAAAGCACGATATCAGCCGCCCGAACCTTCGTGCTCTCTTTCTCGGCCCCGTCCATCGCGTCTTCGAGCGTCTCTGTCGCTTTCTCACCTAACCGGACAAGCGCCCGGCTCAAGCTTTCTAGCGCTTCTTTCTCGGCCTCTGAAAGCGCCCACTTGAAACGTTCCTGCTTCCGCCACCTGTGAAACGTTTGGCGCGTCACCCCCGCCGCTTTCGCAGCAGAGGCAACGCTTCCTGTCTCAAGGTATGTTTGAATCGCTATTCTTTGCCTGGTAGTAACCTTTTCCGCCATTTTGCCACCTCTCATACCAGCGAGGGCGGAATTATCGGTTCCCCGAACGCGTCCCGCCGCCTCTCGGCATCGGTCAGGCCCACGTCCAGCGTTTCTTCCGGCGGCTTTTCCGGCTTGCGCTCTTTGACGAAAACGTGCAGCACCGGCGCTTTCTTCCAGCGCCCAGGGGCCGGACGTTCCACACCGTACAGCAC